>NZ_JAAGOV010000064.1:0-28262 GCF_010500785.1 Salipiger sp. PrR003 | reverse complement strand
CGTTGCCCACCAAGAAGGCCGGGCGATACACCGGCGGGCTCTGGGTCGGCAAGTTCCTCAAGACCCACAGCTACCAGAAGATCACCAGTGACGAGGCCGCCGCAACCATCGGCGAGTATGGATCGCGCCTGTGCATGCTCGAGGGTTTCGTGGGTCATGCCGAGCAGTGCAACCTGCGCGTTCGCCGCTACGGGGGCATCGACGTACCGTTCGGCGGAGCCGCGCCCTATCGCGAGGCGGCCGAATGATCTGCACGCGTCCGGCCTGCGCCAAGTCGTGGCCGGGCCCGTCGGATAACTGAAGCAGGAAGGAAACAGATATGCAGCTGCCGGCGACACCAAGTTTCTCACTCCGGGGCAAGCGCGCGCTGGTGACCGGCGCAACCTCCGGGATCGGTCTTGGCGCGGCCACGGCACTCGCTAGGGCGGGGGCCCATGTGATCTGCGTCGCGCGCCGGGCCGGACCGCTGGCGGAAGTGGTCGAGGCAATGGAGCGCGAGGGCCTGTCTTGCGAGGCGCTCCCCCTTGATATCACCGACGTCGACACAACGCGCGAGACGCTGGATACGATCGATGCCGTCGAGATCGTGGTGAACTCGGCCGGGATGGCGCGGCATGGTCCGGCGCTCGACACGACGCCCGAGGACTTCGATGCGGTGATGCATGTCAATCTGCGGGCCGCCTACTTCCTGTCGACCGCCGCGGCACGCCGGATGATCGACAGCGGCACACGCGGGTCGATCGTGCACGTCAGCAGCCAGATGGGCCACGTCGGGGGCATTGACCGCGGCGTCTACTGCGCTTCAAAGCACGCTCTGGAGGGCATGGTGAAATCCATGGCCATCGAGTGGGGCCCGCATGGCGTGCGGATAAACACACTCTGCCCGACGTTCATCCGGACACCTCTCGGCGAGCAGACGCTCGCGGACCCCGCGCGCCGCGCCTGGATCGAAGACAAGATCAAGCTTGGACGCGTCGGCGAGGTCGAGGACATCATGGGGGCGGTGGTCTACCTGTGCTCGGAGGCGTCGTCGCTGGTGACGGGAACCTCGCTGCTGGTGGATGGCGGCTGGACGGCGGACTGAGGTCTCAACCGCCGAGCAAGAATTGGACACTGGGCCGCGCGAGAAACAGCCCTTCGGAGTGAGCCGTTTCAGGCGCATTTTGAGCGGGCCGGCTGCAGGGGATCCCCATCCACATGCGGCCGCTCGAGGTCGCATAGATCGGGATGGCAACTTTGGTTGGCACGGCACAGCTTGTTCCATCGTCAACATGGGGCTATTCCGTGGCCTAGGCGCCTGTGTCGTCAATCCGACACAAAGGCCGGACCGCGGACCCTGAGGAGGAGCAGGTTCATGCTCGACCAGACGACCATCGCCGAGACGCTCGGCCAGCACTACGACCTTGCCCCCTCGCTGGAGGCGGCGGAGCGGCTGAGCGGGCTCTACGCCACCATGAGCCGCGTGGTCAGCCCTGCCGACTGGGCGATCCACGCCCCCTATGTCGAGGCGATCAACCGGCTCAAGAAAGAGCGCAACGCGGTCATCCTCGCGCACAACTACATGACCCCGCAGATTTACCACGGCATCGCCGACGTGGTCGGCGACAGCCTGCAGCTCGCCATCGAGGCGACACGGGTCGAAGCGGACGTGATCGTGCAATGCGGTGTGCATTTCATGGCCGAGACCTCGAAGGTGCTCAGCCCCGAGAAGACCGTGCTGATCCCCGATATGGACGCGGGCTGTTCGCTGGCCGAAAGCATCACCCCTGAGGGCATCGCCGAAATGCGCCGCCGCTACCCGGGCGCGCCGGTGGTCACCTACGTGAACACCTCGGCCGCGGTGAAGGCGGCGTCCGACATCTGCTGCACCTCGTCGAACGCCGCGCAGATCGTCGCCGCGCTGGATGCCGAGACGGTCATCATGACCCCCGACAAGTACCTCGCGCAGAACGTCGCCAAGCAGGTGCCGCAGAAGACCATCGTTTGGTACGACGGCTCGTGCATCGTGCACGAACGCTTCACCGCCGCCGAGTTGCGCGACTTCCGCAGTTGGCAGCCCGACACCCGCATCATCGCCCATCCCGAATGCCCGCCCGACGTGGTGGCCGAGGCGGATTTCTCGGGCTCGACCGCCGGGATCATCGACTACGTGACCCGCGAGCAGCCGCACAAGGCGATGCTGGTCACCGAATGCTCGATGGCCTCGAACATCTCGGACGCGCTGCCGGGGATCGAGTTCGTCGGCCCCTGCAACATGTGCCCCTACATGAAGATGATCACGCTCGAGAAGGTGCTCTGGTCACTGCACAGCATGGAAGGCGGGGTGGAGGTCGATGCTTCGGTCGCGACAGGCGCGCGCCTCGCCGTGCAGCGGATGATCGACCTGTCGCAGCGCAAGGCGGCCTGACCCGGTGCAGCAGGTTTCGACCGTCCGCGTGGTCATCCTCGGCGCGGGTCTGGCCGCGCTCTACGCCGCGCTGGCGCTGGCGCCGCGCCCGGTGCTGCTGGTCTCGCCCGACCCGCTGGGCACCGGCGCAAGCTCGGCCTGGGCGCAGGGCGGGGTCGCCGCCGCCATGGCACTTCCCGACAGCCCCGCGGCCCATGCCGCCGACACGCTGCGCGCCGGGGCAGGGCTCGTCGATCCCGAGGTGGCGCAGTCCGTCACCCGCGAGGCACGCGAGCATATCCTGTCGCTGACCCGGCTCGGCGCGCCCTTCGATCGGGATGCGGCGGGGAGCTACCTGCTCTCGCGCGAGGCGGCGCATGGCTTCGCCCGCGTGGTGCGTGTGCGCGGCGATCAGGCCGGGGCCGAGATCATGCGCGCGTTGGTGGCGCAGGTGCGGCTCGCGCCCTCGGTGCAGGTGCTCGAGGGCTGGCTGGCGACCGGGCTGCGCAGCGCCGCGGGCCGCGTCACCGGCGTCGAGGTGGCGCCCTCCCAGGGCGGCGCGCCGGTGGCGGTGACCGCCCCGGCGGTGCTGCTGGCGGGCGGCGGTTCGGGCGGGCTCTACGCGCTGACCACCAACCCCGTGCGCATCCGCGGGCAGGTGGCGGGCCTTGCCGCCCGGGCCGGCGCGGTGATGGCCGACATGGAGTTCGTGCAATTCCACCCCACCGCCATGGACATCGGGCTCGATCCAGCGCCGCTCGCTACCGAGGCGCTGCGCGGCGAGGGCGCGGTGCTGGTCAACCGGCTCGGGGAGCGCTTCATGGAAGGGGTTCACCCCGACCTCGACCTTGCCCCGCGCGATGTGGTGGCCCGCTCGGTCTATGCTCAGAGCCAGTCCGGCCTGCGCCCGATGCTCGACACGCGCGCCGCGCTCGGATCCCGGATCCGGGAGGACTTCCCGGGGATTGCCACCGCCTGCGACCGCGCCGGGATCGACCCTGTCACCCAACTCATTCCTGTCACTGCCGCCGCACACTACCACATGGGCGGGATCGCCACCGATGCCGCCGGGCGCGCCTCGCTTGCCGGGCTATGGGCCTGCGGCGAGGTCGCCTCGACCGGGCTGCACGGGGCGAACCGGCTGGCCTCGAACGGGCTGCTCGAGGCGCTGGTCTACGCCCGCCGCTGCGCCGCGGACCTCGCGGCGGCGCTTGGCCCGGCCGCCGAGGCCCCCGAAATTTCGCTGCCGAGCACGGGTCCCGCCGAAGCGCCCGATCCAGCACTTGTGGCCCGCCTGCGCAATGCCATGACGGCGGGGGCGGGCGTGATCCGCGATGCCGGGGGGCTCACCGCCTGCCTGCGCGAGATCGCCGTCGTGGAGGCGGCCCAGCCGCATTGCGCAGCGCTCGCCAACATGACCGCCACGGCGACGCTGATCGCCTCCGCCGCTCTGGCCCGGTGCGAGAGCCTGGGCGCGCATTTCCGCTCTGACGCCTCCGAGGCCACCGCCGAGATCGGCTCCCGCAGCCGCATGACCCTGACGGAGGCGCTGGCCCTCCGCGACACGCTTCAGAAGGAACCCGCCTGATGTCCCTGCCTTCGCTGCCCGACATGATCCTAGACCCGCTGGTGCGGGCTGCGCTGATGGAGGATCTCGGCACCTATGGCGATCTGACGACCCGCACGGTGATCCCGGCGGGTACCCGCTACCGTGCGCAGCTGTGCGCCCGCGAGGCCGGCGTGGTCTCGGGCATGCAGATCGCGCGCATGGCCTTCCACATGGTCGATCCGGCGCTGGCGGTGACCCTCCACAAGTCAGACGGCAGCGCCATCGCGTCCGGTGACGTGCTAATGGAGATCGAGGGCGATGCCGCCTCGATCCTCACCGCCGAGCGCGTGGCGCTGAACTTTGCCGGGCGGCTTTCGGGCATCGCCACGATCACCGCCGCATTCGTCGCCGAGACGGCGGGCACCAAGGCGCGCATCACCTGCACCCGCAAGACCACGCCGGGCCTGCGCATCGTCGAGAAACAGGCGGTGCTGCACGGCGGCGGCTTCAACCACCGCTTCTCGCTGTCGGATGCCATCCTCGTGAAGGACAATCACATCGCCGCAGCGGGGGGCATCCGCCCGGTGCTGCGGGCGATCAAGGGGCAGGCCTCGCACATGGTGCGGATCGAGATCGAGGTCGACACACTCGCGCAGCTCGCCGAGGTGTTGGATGAGGGCGGCGCGGACGTGGTACTGCTCGACAACATGGACAGCGGGGCCCTTCGCGAGGCGGTGGCCATGTCCGCCGGGCAGCTGGTGCTCGAAGCCTCGGGCAACATGACACTCGAGCGCATCGCCGAGGTGGCGGCCACCGGGATCGACTACATCTCGGTCGGGGCGCTGACCCATTCGGCGCGGACGCTGGACCTGGGGCTCGATTTCTGATGGCCCAGGTCTGAAACGTCATGGCTGCGCAAACAAATACGCTGAAATTATTGCACAATTTGGCCCTATCCGAAAGATCCGCCAGAGGGGCAGCGATGTAAGCCTAATGACGACTTCTGCTCGCGGCGTGTCGCCTTGCATTACGTCATTGAGCGCTTCGAACTCTCAACTGCCGAGGCCAACCTTCTTGAGTTCCATGAGCGCTGCGCCATGGATGCGTTGCAGGCGGTCTCTGTGGGTCTCGCCACCGCGCAGCGGGCCGGGAATTTCGAGGCCCAGCGGGATATCCCGGGGCAGGCTACGAAGCAGATTGGTCAGAGCGATTTCGCCCTCGCCCGGCGGCAGGCGTTCGCGCCGGGCGGTGTCGAGCAGCTCTTCCTCGGTATAGCGCGGCTGGACCAGCGCATCACACAGGTGGGCAAAGGGCAGTCGCTCTTTCGGCACTGCGGCCAGCTCGGCGAAGGTCGAAGCGGAGCGGTCGAAATGCAGGCTGTCCACCAGCAGCCCGGGCAGTGGCCCCGCGGCCTCGACCACTTGCCGGCAGGCCGCGAGGTCGGGCACCGGGGTCCAGGGAAAAAACTCCAGCACCGCGCGCAAGCCGCGGTCCTCCGCCGCCTCGGCGAGCGCAGCCAGCCTGTCTGCCAGCCGCGACAGGTCGCTGTCGTAGGGGGCGGCGATGACATGGCGGGCAGCAAGCTCGGCGCCGGTGTCGAGCGTCGGGAGCACCTCGGCCAGCCTGAACTCCGGCGTCAGCCGCAGGAACTCGATGTCGGCGACCTCGATGCCGGTGTCGCGCAGCGCTTTCCGGGTCTCGCGCAGCTCGGTGTGGTCCGAAAGCGGATAGCCGGGGCTGTCTGGGGTCACTTGCAAGAGCCGCAGGCCGACGCCGTCAAACCCGGCTTCCGCCGCCACCCGGATCAGCGCGGCGGGCGCCAGGTCGATGGCCGTCAGATGCGCGACGCTCAGCTTGCGGCTCATGCGCCACGCGCCGCCGCGTCGCGCCCGGCGATGAAGCCGAAGGTCATCGCCGGGCCGAGGTTGATCCCGCCCGCCGGGTAGTGCCCTCCGAAGACGCTCGCCATGTCGGTTCCGGCGGCCCAGAGACCGGGGATCGGCGCACCCGCGGTGTCCAGAACCTGCGCCCGCCCGTTTGTGGCGAGTCCACAGAAGGTGCCGAAGCTGCCCGGCACCACCTCGACTGCGAAAAAGGGCGCGCGGCTGATGGCAGCGACGCAGGGATTCGGATGCTGCTCGGGGTCGCCCTGCAACCGCATGTAGGGCGTGGTGCCGCGGTGAAAGAGCGGATCCTCGCCGCGCGCCGCGCCGCGGTTCCACTCGGCCACCGTGGCTTCGAGCCCCGCCGCGTCGATGCCGCAGGCCCGTGCAAGCTCTGCCAGGTCACGTCCCGTCTTGAGGTAGCCACGGCGCACCCAGTGGCGCCATGGCAGCGGTTGCGGGCGCACGACGCCCAAGCCGAAACGGCGCAGGAACCTAAAGTCGCAGACCAGCCAGGACCGCGCGGGCTGGTGTTCGGGCAGGGCGCCGAGCAGTGCGTCGACATAGTCGTGATACCCCAGCCCCTCATTGCAGAAGCGCTTTCCGTTCGCCAGAACGCCGATCACGCCGGGCTTCCCGCGCTCGATGATATGCGGGAACGTCCCGAACTTACCATCGGGCCAGGGTATGACGGAAACCGGGCAGAGTGCGGCCGCCCGGGCCAGGTCGCGGCGCATCTGCGCGCCGATGCCCCGCGCCATGGCGATGCCGTCGCCGCGTGCCTCGGGGATGGCGAGCGTCCGATGCTCGGCATTCCGCAGAACGGTCTCGGCCCGCAGCTCGGCGTCATGGGGATAGCCGCCGGTGGCAAGCACCACGCCGACCCGGCTGTGCAGCAGTGTGCCGTCGCCAAGCGCGACCCCGGTGATGCTCCCGTCCTCGTGCTGCAGCGCGCGCACCGCGCATCCGGGGCGCAGCTCGACCCCGAGATCGAGCGCCGCGCGCAGCAGCCTGGCGACCAGAGCATTGCCGTTGCGCAGGTCCATGCCGCGCCCATGCAGGGCGAGATCGCGGACATGGCGCATGACGCGGCGCGTCACATGAAGAAAGGCGCGGGGCGAGCGGGTCATGGTCATGAAGGCGCGCAGATCGGGCCCGGCCTGGATCGTCATTCCCAGGAAGGTTGTCTCGCGCGCAGGCAGCCGCAGCAACTCGATGTCCGCGCCCAGCTTGCGGCCGTCAAACGGTTTGGCGATGACCGAACGCCCGCCGGTGCCCGCGCCGGGCAGGTGGCCGTAAGTGTCGGGAATGGCGGTCCCGGGTTCGAATTCGAGCGCGGGCACGGCCTCGAAGAACTCTACCATCTCGGGCGCGGCGGCAAGAAAGGCATCGACTCGCTCGGGCTCGAAACGGTTGCCGAGCACCTCCTGCAGGTAGTTCCGGGGTGCCTCGGCGGGCTCGGTGATGCCGGCACGGCGGACGATGGGATTGCGCGGCGCCCAGATCCAGCCCCCGGACAAGGCGGTGGTGCCACCCAGAACCTCGGCCTTTTCCAGAACGGTCACGGTAAGCCCCTTTGCGGCGGCAGTCACGGCGGCGGACAGACCGCCAGCGCCGGAGCCGACGACAACAAGATCCACGCTGCGTGTCATCGCTTCCTCCTCGGACTGCCTCCCGTGCCTGCTTACCGTGGGATAGGGTGTTAACGTCAATGATATTATATGCGATTATGATAACATCATGTTACTGAGGGGAGGGGCCCATGCGCGAAATCACGCTGCGACAGATCGAGGTTATCCGGGCGGTCATGCTGCGTGGCACGATCGCGGGGGCGGCAGAGTTCCTGGGGGTGTCGGCACCGGGAATCTCGCGGCTTGTCAAACACACCGAAGAGACACTGGGGCTACGCCTGTTCGAGCGCCGGGCTGGCCTCTTCGTGCCCTCGGTCGAGGCGGGGCGGATCTTCGACCAGGTGCGAGAGGTCTACAAGGGGGTCGAGAACCTGCAGAGCGCGATTGACTCGCTGCAGAAGGGCGAAGAGGTGCAACTGGCCTTTGCCTCGGCGCCCTCTGTCGCCCAGTTCATCGCCGCGCGGACAATATCCTCGATCCGCGCGCGCTATCCCGACCTCTACATCGATCTCAATATCCTGAAGATCGAGGAGACCACGGACTACCTTTTGCTGGAGCGGGGCGAGTTCGTGATCATGAGTTCGCCGGTCCACAACCCCGGGATCCAAAGCGAGAAAATCGCCCATGGGCGGGTCGTCGCGATCCTGCCCGAGGGCCATCCGCTGGCGGAGCAGACCGTGGTCTCGGTGCAGGATCTGGCGCGGGAGCCGCTGGTCGGGATCGACCCGGCGGACCCCTATGGCCGCATCGTCTCGCGGCCGTTCCGCGAGGCCGGGATAGAGCTGCGCCACTCCATGCGAGGGCGGTTTGCCCAGACCATCGTCAGCCTCGTGCGGCACGGGCTCGGGGTGGCGCTGATCGACGAGTTCTCGGTGTCAGAGGTCTACCTGCCGGGGGTCGTGCGCCGCCCGCTGCGGGAGGAAACTTCGATCGACATCTATGCCGTGACCAAGAAGGATCGCGTGCTCTCGAACTTCGCTGAATTCAGCATCCAGCAGTTCCGTCGAGAGTTGAACGATGCTGGCAAGATCTGGGCAGGTCGGGAGGAATGAAATAACGTAATGTTAATAAGCGCGCGAAAATGGTATTTGACGTTATGCGCGCTCCTATCGCATCAATTTTGGCGACGGACGCGGGGAGGACCGTGTTCGACCGCATTTCAAGGGAGGGAAAACCATGAAGCGTTTTGTATTCGGTGCCGCCTCGGCATTCATTCTTGCCGCAGCCTCTGCTTCGGCTCAGGACTACCCCACCAAAGAAATCCAGGGCATCATCCAATGGGGAGCCGGTGGCTCCACCGACACCGTGATGCGCTCTGTTACCCCGCATGCCGAGGAAGTTCTGGGTGGCACGGTCGTAATGCAGAACGTGACAGGCGGCGTCGGTGCTATCGCGTTGAACCAGGTTGCCGGGCAGGCGGCTGACGGCTACACGCTGCTCATGGGCGCGGAAAACCCACTGCTCTACAAGGTGATGGGCCTCGGCGACAAGGACTACTCGGACTTCACCCCGATCAACATCCTGGCCCGCGGCACGCCGATCCTGGTGGCCAACCCCGATGCCCCCTTCGACGATTACGCGGGCATGATGGCGTATATCAAGGAGAACCCGGGAGAGCTTCGGCTCGGCGCGACGGGACCCGGTGGCCTGCCGTCGGTTGTGACGGCGATGATCAACACCGTCGAGGGCGAGATGGACGTGATCTCGGTGCCCTACGACGGCGATGGCCCGGCGCTGACCGCGTTGCAGGGCGGCGCGATCGACGTGATGCCCGCGGTTCTGGGCGCCGCAATCGAGGGGATCCGTGCCGGCAACATCAAGCCGCTCGCGGTCTTCGACATCGCCCCCAACGACAAGCTGCCAGAGGTTCCGGCGGTCACCTCGTTCAACGAGGGCTACAACACCTATCTGCCCTGGGGCCCGTTCTTCGGTGTCTTCGTCAAGAAGGGCACGCCGGATGACGTGGTTGCCAAGCTGACCGAGGCCTATGCCGCGGGCGCCGAAACCGCCGACTTCCAGGAGCTGATGGAAAACCGCGGCTTCACCATGATGTCGATCTCGGGCGCCGAGGCCGAGGACTTCCTCGCCAAGTGGCAGCAAGGGACCACCTGGCTGCTGCAGGATGCCGGCCTGACCAAAAGCTCGCCGGAAGACTTCGGCATCGCCCGTCCGGGCAACTGATCCGCAAGATCCGGCGCCCGCGCCCAAGGATCAAGCTGGCGCCGCACTTCTGCAAGAGAAGGGCGGCGCTTTTTTCTACCGCGTCCCGCGACGCACTGAGGGAGGGGAGCCCCATGTCCCGAATTGAAACGGAACACCACGACGGCACGTCTGACGCGACGCCGGGCGGCTACGAGCGGCAGAGACGCCCTGGAGAGCTGGTTTTCGGCGCCGTCATGGTGATCGCAAGCTTGGTGCTGCTGTGGAACGCCTATGGCATCTCCGGTTTCGAGGCGCTGTCGGCGCCGGGGTCGGTGCCCATGGCGACGACCGCCGTCATGGTAGTCACCGCGCTGGTCATCTTCCTGCGTGACCTGCGCCTGCCGCGCGTGGCGGGCGAGACGGTGGCAAGGGACATTCTTCCGGGCACCGTGGTGATCATCGCGCTGATGCTGGTGGCCTACGGCTTCCTGCTCAAGCCGCTCGGCTTCCTGCCGACCTCGGCGCTGTTCCTGATCGCCGCGTTGAAGATACTGGCGCGCCGCGGCTGGCTCTGGACCATCGGCGTGTCGCTGGGCAGCCTGCTGCTCATCTGGATCGTTTTCCGCATCGTCTTCACCGTGCTGATGCCCGCAGGCATCGTGCCCGAAGCCGAAGTGATCCAGGCCTTCCGCAACCTCTTTGCCGGAGGCAAGTGATGGACGCCTTTCTCGCATTCCTGACAGTCTTCACCCAGCCCGAGCTTTTGTTGCTCGTCGGCCTCGGAACCTTTGCCGGGGTCTATGTCGGCGCGATCCCGGGGCTGTCGGTGACCATGGCGGTCTCGATCCTTATCTCCTTCACCTTCTCCTGGGACGTCTACCCGGCGATCTCGCTGATGATCGGCATCTTCATGGGCGGTGTTTACGGCGGATCGCGCACGGCGATCCTGCTCAACATCCCCGGTGCCCCTTCGGCCATCGCCACGGCGCTCGACGGATATCCAATGGCACAGCGCGGCGAGGCCGGCACGGCGATCGGCATCACCACGGTCATGTCTTTCTTCGGCGGGTTCATCGGCATCGGCGTGCTGGCGCTGGCCGCCCCGATGGTTTCCGAGTTCGCCCTGACCTTCCAGCCGCGCGACTACATGCTGCTGGCGGTGCTCGGCATCCTGCTGGTCGGCTCGTTGTCGTCGGGCAGTCTGGTGAAGGGTATCTTCGCCGGCGCCCTCGGCATCGCCATCGGCGCGGTGGGACGCGACCCGCTGACCTTCACCGAGCGCTTCACCTTCGATCTTCCGATCATGCAGGGCGGCATCAGCTTCATCGCGGTGATGATCGGCATGTTCGGTGTCTCCGAGGCGCTGATGCAGCTGCACCACGTCGACAAGACCGCAGTGCGCCAGAAGATCAGCCGCATCGTTCCCTCGTTCAGCACAATCCGCAAGCACCTGCCGCTGTCGCTGCAGACCTCGACCATCGGGGTGATCATCGGCGCACTTCCGGGCACCGGCGGCGACATTGCGGCGCTGATGGCCTATGACCACGCCAAGCGCGTGACCAAGAAACCTCAATATCCCTTCGGCAAGGGGGCGATCGAGGGGCTCGTCGCGCCCGAGACCGCCAACAACGCCGCCGTGGGCGGGGCCTTCATCCCGATGATGACGCTGGGCATTCCCGGCGACGCGGTGACCGCGATCATGATCGGCGCGCTGTTCATCCACGGCCTCAACCCCGGCCCTATGCTGATGATCGACCAGCCGGACATGTTCTGGTTCATCGTCGGCGCGCTGGTCATGGCCAATGTCTTCATGCTGATCTTCGGCCTGACGGGCATCAAGCTCTTCACCAAGATCGTCGAGATGCCGCGGGCCGTGCTGATCCCGCTGATCATGCTGCTGTCGATCGTCGGCGCCTACGCGGTGAACAATGCGATCAGCGATGTCTACTGGATGCTGGGCTTCGGCTTCTTCGGCTACTTCATGCGCCATTATGGCTACCCGCTGGGGCCGGTGATCCTCGGGGTGATCCTGTCGCGACTGCTCGACGACAACTGGCGGCGCGCGATCATCTCGGAGCGCGAGGATCTCGGACGGTTCTTCCATGGCATCGTCACCAGCCCGCTGTCGCTTGTGCTCTTCATCGCGGTGATCCTGATCTTCGTGTCGCAGACGCCGTTCTGGGCCCGTGCAAAAGGAAAGCTGCTCGGCGATCCGGCAGGCAAGGTGAAGCAATGACCACGTGCGAGACCCTCAAGCTCGGGCTCATAGGGGACAATATCGCCCGCTCGCGCTCGCCCCTGCTGCACCGGCTTGCCGGTGAGCAGAACGGCGTCGAAGTGACCTACGATCGACTGGTGCCCAAGGACATGGGCCAAAGCTTCGACGAGATCTTCGACGCTTGCGAGGGCGAGGGCTTCCGCGGGATCAACGTGACCTACCCCTACAAGGAGATCGCCGCCGGCAAGGTCGAGGTCGATGATCCGCTGGTGCGCGCCGTGGGGGCGGTGAACACGGTGATCTTCGGCGGAGCCCGCCCCAAGGGATTCAACACCGACTACTCGGGCTTCATGTCGGCCTATCGCCGGGTGATGGGCGAGACGCCTACCGGAACCGTACTGATGATCGGCACCGGCGGGGTCGGTCGCGCGGTGGCTTTCGGGCTTGCGGGCCTTGGAACCCGCAGACTGCGCCTCGTCGACCGCGATCCGGCCAAGGCCGAAGCGCTGACCGAGGCGCTGAAGTCGGTCGCGCCGGACATGGAGATCAGCATCTGGCTCAGCGCCGAGAAGGCCGCCGAAGGCTGCAGCGGTGTGATCAACTGCACTCCCGTGGGCATGGTCGGCTACGAGGGCACGCCGGTCGCGCCCAGGGCCATGACCGGCGCCGGCTGGGTTTTCGACGCCGTCTACACGCCCGTCCACACGCAGTTCCTACAGGCTGCCGGAGCCGCCGGGCTGAAGCTGATCTCGGGATGGGAGCTCTACTTCTTCCAGGGCGTGCACGCCTGGTCGCTGTTCTCGGGCCTGGGGCTCGACGAGGTCGCGCTGCGCGCGGCGCTGTTGGAAAAGGGAGATGCCGAATGAAAACCTGCATCGCAACGGTCTCGATCTCGGGCACGCTCTCCGAGAAGCTCGAGGCGATCTCGGTGGCGGGCTTCGACGGGATCGAGATCTTCGAGCAGGATTTCATCACCGACAGCGGCAGCGCGCGCGACGTCGGCAACCGCATCCGCGACCACGGGCTGTCGATCGACCTCTTCCAGCCGTTCCGCGATTTCGAGGGGCTGCCGGGCGATCTGCGGACCCGGGCCTTCGACCGGGCAGAGCGCAAGTTCGACCTGATGCAGGAACTGGGGGCCGAACTCATGCTGGTCTGCTCCTCGCTGCATCCCAAGGCGCTTGGCGGGGTCGAGCGGGCGGCGGACGACCTGCGCGAGCTCGGGCAGCGCGCGGCGGCGCGCGGCCTTCGGATCGGCTACGAGGCGCTGGCCTGGGGACGCTACGTCAACGACCACCGCGACGCCTGGGAGATCGTGCGCCGCGCCGATCACCAAAACGTCGGTCTGATCGTCGACAGCTTCCACACGCTGGGCCGCGGCCTCGACCCTAATTCGATCCGCCAGTTTCCGGGCGACAAGATCTTCTTCGTGCAGATGGCCGATGCGCCGAAGATCGACATGGACCTGCTCTATTGGTCGCGGCACTTCCGCAACATGCCCGGCGAGGGCGACCTGCCGGTGACCGACTTCATGCGCGCCGTGGTGGCGGCGGGCTATACCGGGCCGGTCAGCCTCGAGATCTTCAACGACCAGTTCCGCGGCGGCAGCCCCCGCACCATCGCCCGCGACGGTTACCGCGCGCTGGTCACGCTGCTGGACGATGTGCGCCGCACCGAGCCCGAGGCGCGCGCCGATCTGCCGATCATCCCGCCGCGCCAGAAGCTTGAGGGTACCGCTTTCGTCGAGTTTGCGACGCGCGGGGCCGAGGGCGACAAGCTGCGCGCGCAGCTCGCGGCGCTTGGCTTCGCCGAGACCGGCCGCCACGTCGCCAAAGCGATCACCCTCTGGCAACAGGGCGACATCCGCATTGTGGTCAACGAGGAAGAGGGCGACTTCGCCGGCTCCGCCTTCAACATGCATGGCACCTCGGTCTGCGATGTCGGCATCACCGTCGGCTCGTCGTCCGAGACGCTGGAGCGCGCGACGGCGCTCGGCGCAAGCTCCTTCGCGCAGGCTCCCGCCGTCGGCCAACTCGACATTCCCGCGATCCGCGGCCTCGGCGGCAGCCTGTTACATTTTCTCGACGCCTCGCACGCCGGGGTCTGGTCGGAGGAATTCGGCGCTGACCGCGACGGCCCGCAGGGCGCCGGGCTGCGCCGCGTCGATCACATCGCGCAGACCATGACCTATGACGAGATGTTGAGCTGGTCGCTGTTCTACAGCTCGCTGCTCGGCATGGAAAAGGCGCCGATGGTCGATGTCATCGACCCCGATGGGCTGGTCCGGTCGCAGGCGCTGGCCGCGCCGGACGGGGACTTCCGCATCACGCTCAACGGCGCCGAGACCCATCGCACCGTGGCGGGCTCTTTCCTTGCGGAAAGATTCGGGGCGCCGGTGCAGCATATCGCCTTCGCGACGGACGACATGTTCGCCACCGCCGAGGCGCTGAGCGCCGCGGGCTTCGCGGCACTGCCGATCCCGGCGAATTACTACGGCGATCTTGCCAGCCGCTTCGAGCTGGCGCCGGATGAGCTGGCGCGGATGCAGGCGCTCAACATCCTCTATGACGAGGACGAGCGGGGCAGCTTCCGGCAGCTCTACAGCCGCGCGATGGCCGGCGGGCTGTTCTTCGAGATCGTCGAGCGCCGGGGCAGCTACGCGGGCTATGGCGCGCCGAACTCGCCGTTCCGCATCGCCGCGCAGAAGCGCCTTGCGCTGCCCAAGGGCGTGCCGCAGGATTAAAACGTTTCCATCTTCCAAAAAGCATTTCGGACCCTGCGTGACCTCACTGCTGCTCAGAATATTCGTCAGTTAAGATCATACGGCGCTCCAGATACGCATAGGGAGCGCCGATGATTGTGGCCGTTCAGCGCGTTTCGCAGATCAGGGATGCACCTTCCCAATCGCACCAGGTCGTGTTGCCGGGACGGTAGTTTCCCAAGCCCGCCCAGTCGAGCGACTCTTCCAGACCCATCGGAAGCTCGCCTCTCTGCCAGGCCGCGGCCTGGTTCACGTCACCGCTGCCCTCATAGGTGACCATCGAAGGATATGGATGGACCGGCCGGGTCGCAGTCGTTCCGTCATCAAGCAGGATGCTGTAGACAATTTCATCCGGTGCAGTGCCGCGTTCCACCCAGTCGATCATCGGGCTCAACATGTCCAACGTGGCCTCGTTGGGTCCAACGCCGCAATGATTGACGCCGGGAAGCATGTAGAAGCTCATGAAATCGTCGACCTCGCCCATCTGCTCCTTCACGGCAGTGAAGTAGTTAAGCGTGCTCCGCGGCGGAACCCCAGGATCTGCGGAACCGACCCAGAGTATCATCTTGCCCCCGGCATCGCGGAACGGTGCGAGGTCGGGATTGTTCGGATCGGTCAATTGGCTCAACTCGGAAAGGCGATCGTAGGTTGCCTGGTCATATTCGATCGTCTCGAAATCCAGACCTGTCGGTGCGTCAAAGCTGCTCCCATAGCGCGGGTATTCGAATGACCATGCCGCATCCCCAAGCGAGGTGTCCATCGGCCCGTCCGCCGCTTCCGGGATGAATGTTCCCACCCAAGCCAACTCTGATCCTTTCGGCATCTTGCCTGCGGAAAACAACGTCTCGCCGTTATTCGGCCCACGATAGACTTGCTCGACAACCTTTACTTGCGCCTCGGTCAAGCACTCCGCGGTGTCGTCGCCCTCGCATTGCAAGGCCGCCGGCTCGAAATTGCACAGGCGTTCGTCTTGGATCAGGCCGCCTTCGTCGGCGCAGGTGTCCATCACGAGTTGGTGCAGTGCCGGAATCTTGTCGGCGGTCAGGATCGCCTGAGCGTCTGCCCCAGTGTTCACGTGAATGCCCCAAGCGTGATACATGCTGTCATTCACGGCCTTGTCGATAACCGGGGCGCCGACGACGATGCCGTCATAGGCCGCCGGATAGCGTTGCGCCATCGCCAGCCCTTGCCGCCCACCGTCTGAACATCCGACGAAGTAGTTCGCAGCAGCGGGCTGACCGTAATAGGCCTCGATCAGGGCTTTGCTGACGATGGTAGACTTGTTCATGCCCTCATACGCGAAGTCCACTATGGCACCAGGGTTGCCGAGCGCCCAGAGCATGTCCGGAAACCACTGCGGCGACCGACGATGACCAAGGTCGGATGAAGCCGTGACGACTTCGCCCCGGGTCACTGGTTCGCAATCTGACAAGGCCCGCGACTGGTTCGACGAAGGGTCGGCATTGATCCCGCCACAGTAGCCGCCGCAGCCCAGCATCAGGAACCGCCCGGTCCAGGCCTCGACGGGCATCCGCACCTCGAACCGCACGTCCGAGGCCGAGTAACCATTGACCACGCAATGTGGACCCTTGCCCTCGATCTCGACGACTTCCGCACCATCCACGCGGCTGGGTGCGCCTTCGAGATCCCGAAGGTCGAGCTCGACTAGGCTTTCGCAGGCAGTCGCTGGCGCGATGGCTTCTTGCGCCGCCAACGGTTTGGGTGTCGAAACCACTGACACCAGCACAATGGCGCATGTGCCGAACAAGTATGCGACACCTCTTTTTGTACTTCGCATTAAAGGCAGTTTCATTGCTGCTATCCTCCCAAGTCTTGGCACACCAATCAGTCGGATCGGTGGATGTGGAGTAAGCTGCCGCGGTCGGAGATTGCTTTCCAATACCAATTTGCCAGTCAAATTAACATGATGTTATTATATCCACTGAAACCGTGGTGCGCCTAGCTCGCGCCATCGGGGCCAGAAAGGTCCCGCCTAGCCTCTTTCATTCGCGCGGCAACAGGGCCGTTGAACCGCCGCGCGATAGAACTAGCGCCCATTGCTGCACGTTGCAGCGAGCGTGGGAACACCCGAACCTCAACCATGGAGCGACTTGACGTGATGTGGTGGAAGGAAGGCAACGCATCGCTTTAACCCGGATATTTCATCGGGAAGGTCTGGGTCCCTCCGCGGATTTGGTGAGATTGTCGCTGCGGGTCTTCATGCCGGCGTGTGCTGCGAACCGGTTAGAGGAGGACAAGGGTAAGAGCCTGTCCGACGGACGGAATACAACCCCCTGGAGAAGATCGCGACTAGGCTGCGGTGAGAGCACTGTGACATCGTGAATGAAAGGCACCCGCGACGCGCTGCCGGGGCGGTCCCGCATTCTCGGTGACGCGCGCAGCTTCCGGCCCGAGGTCAGCGCAGAGATCGCGCGGCAAGCACATGCCATCGTCGCGGGAATTGCCGCTGCGCATGGCGTGACCGCCGAGGTCGACTACAGTCGCGAATTTGTGCCGCTCGGCAATGACGCGGCGCTGGCGACCGCGCACGAGGCGGCGCACCGGGCCATAAGCCACGCCGAACTGGTCGACGTGCCCGTGGTGATCGTGCCTATCTCGGGCCGCGACCCGATGGAGCAGATCCAATGGGCCAAGCGGCGCGGGCTGAACGTCTTCGCCGAGACCTGCCCGCAGTACATCGCCCTGACCAAGGACGACCTCAAGGGGCTGAACATGGACTTCGAGGGGGCGAAATACGTCTGCTCGCCGCCGCCCCGGGATCACGACAGCCAGGAGGCGATCTGGCAGGGGCTGCGGGATGGCACCTTCGATCTCTTCTCCGAGGGCGTCTCGAAGGGCCGCATCAGCCTTGAACGCTTCGTCGCGCTGACCTCAAGCAACCCCGCCAAGCTTTACAGCATGTATCCCCAGAAGGGCGCGTTGGTGATCGGCGCGGAGGCCGACATTACGCTGTGGGAACCCGAGCGCCGTGCGGTGGTGCGCCAGGAACGGATGCACCACGGCGCGGATTACACGCCGTACGAGGGAATGGAGATCACCGGATGGCCGGTGCGCACCGGCTACGCGGCGTCGGAGGGGGTCGTGCAGGACGCCCGAGGCCAGTACCTTGCGCGCGAAACGTCCCAACGCCGTTTCTGAGAGAGGCAAGGCCTGTCAGTGGACAAACGATCCATTGCCTTTTGGGAGCGGGGCTCAATGCTGATCATCGGGAGCAGGGACACTGGTGGAAACCAATTGGAACTCATCGAGTTTGAGCGTGCTATGCCTACGAATGGTGTCTTCTCCGCGCTTGGTCGGTGAAGGCTGTCGGCCTCCGGCGATCAGGTTTCGCGAGCAGCGTCGAGAGAGCTTGACGCCTTGTGGGCCCAGATCTGCAGGATACGCGCAGCCTTCCCATCGCGGCGCCGGGCGCTGACCATCGCCCGCTCCGGCGCGGGCAGCCCGCATTGTGCCAGCATGTGATCGACGTCGATGGGAAAACGGGCGCTTTCCGGCAGGTCCCCAAGGGCCGCTCCCGCCTGCGCCATGTCCGCCGCGTAGTAGAGCTCCGACACCCCGCAGATCAGCATCGCGGCGACGCAGAGAGGGCAGGGCTCGCAACTGGAGTAAAGCGCCGCACCGCGCAGATCGACGGTGCCGAGATTGCGGCAGGCGTCGCGGATCGCCTCGGTCTCGCCATGCGAGGTCGGATCATGGTTGAGCACCGAGCGATTGATGCCCTCGCCCACGATCTCCCCGTCGCGGACCACCACCGCGCCAAAGGGTTCCGTGCCCGGCGTGGTCAGCGCCCGTGCCGAGATCTCGATGGCCCGGCGGAGGAAACGGTCTTCAAACATCGGCGCTCTCCTCGGCTGCGAAACAGGCAACCCGGCGGTCGTGGACGTGCACCTCGCGCTGCGGCCGCTCGCGCTTGCAGCGATCGAAGGCCATCGGGCAGCGCGGATGGAAGCTGCATCCGGGGGGCGGCGACACCGGCGAAGGGACCTCGCCGCCCATAGGCACGCGGTCGCGCTTGGGGGCTTCGAGGTCGGGGATCGTGTCCAGCAACATCCGCGTGTAAGGATGTAGCGGGCGGGCAAAGAGATCGGCGGTGGGCTGAATCTCGACGATCCGCCCAAGGTACATCACCGCGATCACGTCGGCCATGTGCCGCACCACAGACAGATCATGGCTGATGAAGAGGTAGGTGAGGCCCATCTCTCTCTGCAGACGTTTCATCAGATTGAGAACCTGCGCCTGCACCGAGACGTCAAGCGCCGACGTTGGCTCGTCGCAGACGAGGAACTCCGGCTCGCCTGCCAGGGCGCGGGCGATCGAGATGCGCTGGCGCTGGCCTCCCGAGAATTCGTGCGGGAACTTGGCGGCATCGGCGGGAGCGAGGCCAACCGTCCGCAGCAGGTCCTCGACGCGGGTCATGACCTCAGGCTCGGGCGTCTCGGGGCGCAGCGTGCGCAGCGGTTCGGCAATGATCCGGCCGACCCGCCAGCGCGGGTTGAGCGAGGCATAGGGATCCTGGAAGATCATCTGCATCTTGTCGGGGTCGCCGTTGAAGCGGATCGCACCGCCGGAGGGTGCATGCAGCCCGGTGACCAGCTTGGCGATGGTCGACTTGCCGCAGCCGGACTCACCAACCAGCGCCAGAGTCTGGCCGGGCTGGATGTCGAAATCCACCCCATCGACCGCGCGCAGCGTGCGCCGCGGCTTGCCTTCGAGCAGGCGGTTGAGCCAAGGCGCGGAGACGTCGAACCGGCGCTCCAGCGCGTCGACTTCGAGGATCGGACGGGTCATGCGGTTTCTCCGGTCAGGGCGAGCCAGCAGGCGGCGCCGGTGGTTTCGAGCCGCGGCGTGTCGCGGCGGCAGCGCGGTCCGGCGTAGGCACAGCGTGGGTGGAATGCGCAGCCCTGCGGGATGCTATCCAGGCGCGGCATCGCGCCGGGGATCATCTGCAGCTCTTCCATGTCCTTGCGCAGGCTGGGGATCGAGCCCATCAGCCCTTCGGTGTAGGGGTGGCGGGGGCGGCGCACCACGTCCTCGACCGCGCCGAGCTCCGCCAGCCGCCCGGCATACATGACCGCCACCCGGTCGGCAGTTTCGGCGATCACCCCCATGTCATGGGTCACCAGCATCACCGCTGTGCCGCGCTCGCGACAGAGCCGCTTGAGCAGCGCGGTGATCTGCGCTTGGATCGACACGTCGAGCGCGGTGGTCGGCTCGTCGGCGATGATCAGTTCAGGCTCGGCGCAGAGCGCCAGGGCGATCACGATGCGCTGCCGCATCCCTCCGGAGAACTGGTGCGGGTAGTTGTCGATGCGTTCCTCCACCGCCGGAATGCCGACCTCGCTCATCAGCTCGAGCGCGCGGGCGCGCGCCGCGCTCTTGCTCAAATCGCTGTGCAGGCGGATGGTCTCGACCAACTGGTCGCCGACCCGAAACAGCGGGTTGAGCGAGGTCAGCGGGTCCTGGAAGATCGCGCCGATGCGGCGGCCGCGCACCTTCTGCATCCCGCTCTCGGTCAGCGTGTCGATGCGTGTGCCTGAAAGGCGGATCTCGCCGGCGGCGATGCGGCCCGGCGGCTCGAGCAGACCGAGGATCGCCATGCCGGTCATCGATTTGCCAGCTCCGGACTCGCCGACGACGCCGAGGATCTCGCCGCGCCCGATGGTCAGCGAGATATCGTTCACGGCGGTGAGCACGCCGCGGCGCGTGGGAAACTCGACGCGCAATCCGCGCACGTCCAGGACAGGGTCGGTCATCGCTCGCTCCTTGCGTAGCTGGGGCGGAATATCTCGGTCACCGGAGGGTGCCCGGCAGTGCGGTCGGGGTACTTGGCCACCAGCCCGTCGAACTGTGCCTGAGCACGCGCCATGTCGGCGGCCTCGTCGCAGCCGGGGATCTTGCGGTCGGTCATCACGCGGCGCCCGTCGATCCAGACGTCTCGCACGTCGCGCCCCGAGGCCGAGGTCATCAGGCTCTGCACCGGGTCGGGGACCTGAAGCGTACGGCCAAGGTCGATCACCGCGATATCGGCGCAGGCGCCGGGGGCGAGGCGGCCGAGATCGCTCCGGCCGAGCGCGCTTGCCCCGCCCAGTGTGGCGGCATCGAACATTTCTTCGCTGCGCAGCGCCTCGTGCCCTTCGGCGAGGCGCGCGGTCATCATGCCGATCTGCATGTTGAGGATCATGTCCGGTGGCCAGGTGTCGGTGCCGAGCCCGACGTTGATCCCGCGCGCCCGGCAGGCCGGGAATGAGCGCAGCATGCCGCCGTGCCGGGCAGAGACCAGCGGACAATGCACCAGCGAAGCCCCATGCTGGGCGATCAGGGCGAGATCGCGCTCGGACGCGTGGGTGCCATGCGGCAGCAGCCAGTTGGCTCCCAACGCGCCGACCCGGTCGAGCCAGTCGATCGGCGTGGTGCCGTGCTGCTCCTGTACCAGCCGCAGCTCGGTGGGCGACTGGCAGCAATGTTGGCGCACCGGCGCGCCCATCTCGGAGGCGAGCGCCTGGGTGCGGCGGAGCAGCTCCCCGGTGCAGGTCTCGATCCGGTCCGGGGCGAACATGGCGCGGATGCGCCCGCCCGCAGTGCCGTCTATGCGCGTGGCAAACTCTGCAGCGTCCTGCAGACCCTGCAACCCGCGGGGCGCGTCGTAGACGGCTCGGATGGTGCCAGCCGTGTCGGTGACCTGCCCGCCGGTGCGATAGGCGGGGCCGAGGTAGACCCGCAAACCCAGGTCCTCGGCGGCATGTGCCGCGGCGTCGAACTCGGCCACGGTCTCGCCCCAGGCGCGGTAGAACAGCGAAGCGATGGGCAGGGCAGTGGTGATGCCGTTGCGGATAAGCTGCGCAAAGGCAAAGCGCTTCTGAAAAGCCAGCTCTTCGGCCGAGTACATCTCGTAGGGGCCGCGCGCGACGTAGCTCTCGGGCCAGACGCGGCCCTTCTTCCACGCCGGGCCGTTGTCGTAGCCGAGGATGGTCGTGTCGAGGTCGGACAGCGCGTCGAGATCGACGAACCCCGGCGAGATCACCGCCTCGCCGTAGTCCACGCGCCGCGCAACCTCGCCCTCGAAGCGGCGCCCCACATGCAAAACGCGGGTGCCCTCGATCACCGCCACGCCGTCCTCGTATACGACGTGGCAGCCGTCCTCATGGCCAATGACCCAGCGGGCCGAGAGCAAGGTGCGGTTCATGGCGCGTCGATCATGGGTTTGCCGTCTCGCGCGACCACCCTACCGCGCTTGACCACGAGCGCCCGGGGTGCGCGCAATGCCACCGCCTCGGCCAGGGTCTCGCCCTCGACCAGCACGGCGTCGGCATGGTCGCCGATCTCCAGCCCGTAGCCCTCGACCTCCATGATCGCGGCGCCGCCACGGGTGCAAATGTCCAGCGCCAGTTCGACCTCGTCGTCGCGGCGCAGGTTGTTGCGCAGCCCGACGAACATCGCCCGTTCGAGCATGTCGGCGTTCCCATAGGGCCCCCAGGTGTCGCGGATGCCGTCCGAGCCCGCACCGGTCAGGATGCCTGCCGCCTTCAGGTCCTTGACCAGCGGCACCGGCGCCGAAGCCGGGGCGGTGGTGATGATGTGGATGCGCTCTTCGGCAAGCTGCTCGTGCAGCGACGCAACATAGGCGCGGTCACTCATGCCGAGGCAGAAGGCGTGGCTGACGGTGACCTTGCCCTGCATCCCGTGGGCACGGGTCCGGGCGATGATCTCTTCCATCGAGAAGCCGCCCATCAGGTCACGCTCATGCAGGTGGATGTCGATCGGCTTGCCGTGCTTCTCGGCGAGCCGGAACACCGCGTCCAGATGCCCCTTGGGATCGCGCTCGATGCCGCAGGGATCAATGCCGCCGACCACGTCCGCGCCGAGCGCCAGCGCCTCGTCCATCAGCTCGACAGTACCCGGGCGCGGCATCATCGAGGACTGCGGGAAGGCCACGATTTCGATGTCGACGTAGCCCGCAAGCTTCTCGCGCGTCGCCATGACGCCCTCGATGCCGCGCAGCCCGTGGTGAGTGTCGACGTCGACGTGGCTGCGGATGTGGGTGGTGCCGTGGCCGATCGACAGGATCGCCTGCCGCTCGCTCTGCACCTGCGGATCGAGCCCGAGGGAGACTTTGACTTCGCGCTCGTTGTCGATCTTGTCGATCAGCCGTGGGCCGACCTCGTTGCGGTACCACGGCAGACCGAGCAGCGACTTGTCGAGATGGGTGTGCGCCTCGACCAGCCCGGGGATCAGGATGCGGCCGCCGCAGTCGATCGCCTCGGCGCCCTCGGGCGCGGCGGCGACAAAGCGGCCCTCCATGATGTGCAGATCGGTGGCGGGGGCGCCCATCGGGCGCACGTTCTTCAGGGTCTTTGCAGTCATGGTCATCTCAGTTTTGGGTTGAGCGCGTCGCGCAGCCAGTCGCCGATCATGTTGACCGACAGGACGATCAGGCACAGCTGGATCGCGGGAAACACGACGATCCACCACAGGCCAGAGAAAAGGTACTGGTTCCCCACACGGATCAGCGTGCCGAGGCTGGGCTGGTCCGGCGGCATGCCGACGCCGAGGAAGGAAAGCGTCGCCTCTGACAGGATCGCGAGCCCGAAGTTCAGCGTCGCCGCGACGAGGATCGGGGTCATGCAGTTAGGCAGGATGTGGTGCAGCATGATCCGCCATGGCTTGACCCGGATCAGCCGCGCCGCGCTGACGTAATCCTTCTTGCGCTCGACCATCGCCGATGCGCGCACGGTGCGGGCGTATTGCACCCAGGACGGCACCGCGATGGCGAGGATGAGGATCGGGGCAGCAAGCACATCTTTGAGGTGCGTCGGCAGCGCGGCGGTCGCGACGGCGGTGATGAGGATCGCGATGAGGATGAAAGGCATCGACAGCAGCACGTCACCAAGCCGCATGATCACATTGTCGACCCAGCCGCCGAAGTAACCCGCGACCAGTCCCAGGGAGAGCCCGACCGCCAGCGCCGCCATCACCGAAGCAAAGCCGATGACGAGGCTGATCCGGGAGCCGTAAAGGATCGCCGAGAGGATGTCTCGGCCCTGCGTGTCGGTGCCGAGGATGTAGGGCCATTGCCCCTGCGCGTTCCAGATCGGCGGAATCTCGGCGTTCCACAGCTCGAGCGCGGCGAGGTCATAGGGATCCTGCGGCGTGATGAGAGGCGCCAGCAGCGCGCTCAGCGCCACCAGCGCCAGAAGGCAGGCCGCGAAGATTGCGCTGGGATGGCTGCGGAAGGAGTACCACAGGTCGCTCTCTCGCAGCGCCGCAATGCGCGTTCGGCGGGGCAGGGCGGTCTGGGCGGGGGCCTGCGGCGTATCGGTCATGGGAGAGATTTCAGCCATTGGCTCCTCCGGCTTTGGCAGCATCGTCGCGCAACCGGGGATCGACCCAGGCATAGGTCACGTCGACCAGCGTGTTGAGCAGCACGAAGATGAAGGAAACGAGCATCAGGTAGGCGGCCATCACCGGGATATCGACGAAGGTCACCGCCTGGATGAAGAGCAGCCCCATGCCGGGCCATTGAAACACCGTTTCGGTGACCAGCGCGAAGGCGATAAGGTTGCCGATCTGCATGCCGGTGAGGGTGATCACCGGCATCAGGCAGTTGCGCAGCGCGTGGACCCAGTGCACCCGGCGTTTCGGCACGCCGCGCGCGCGCGCGAACTTCACGTAGTCGCTGCGCAGGGTCTCGAGCATCTCGGCCCGCACCAGCCGCATCACCAGGGTGATCTGGAAGGTCGAGAGCGAGAGCGCCGGCAGCACCAGGGCCGCGCGGCCCGAGGGGGTCAGAAGACCGGTCGACCACCAGCCGATGTCCACGGTTTCGCCGCGCCCAAAGGCGGGCAGCCAGCCGAGGCTGACCGAGAAGCCGAGGATCAGCAGGATGCCGACCACAAAGCTCGGCAGAGAGACGCCGACGATCGAGCCCAGCTGCAGCGCGTTCGCCAGCCGCGAATTGCGGTGCACGGCAGTGATCACCCCGAGCGGGATGCCGACCACCAGCGAGATCACCGTGGCCACCAGCACCAGCTCGAAGGTCGCCGGGAAGCGCTCGCCGATCAGCACCATGACGTCCTGCTGGTTGCGGTAGGAGATGCCGAAATCGCCCTGCGCCGCATGGGTGACGAAACGCGTGTACTGGGTGACGAAACCATCGTTCAGCCCCAGTCGCTCGCGCAGCTCCACGCGATCGGCCTGCGTTGCCTGCTCGTTGACCATCATCTCGACGGGATCGCCGAAGAAGCGGAAGATCACGAAGGCCAGCAGCGCGACGGCGAGCATCACGAAGGCCGCGTTGGCCGTGCGCTTGATGAGAAAGGCGAGCATGGCTCACTCCTGTCTTGCGGGCGGGGCGGACCCACCGGCTGTCATCCTGTCTCGAAGGGGAGGGCGCGGGGGCGATGGCCCCCGCGCGCCTGCCTCAGCTGCCCTGACCGACCTGCGCGAACCACAGCCGCGGCTTGTTGTCGGGGAAGAGCGGCATCTCGCTGACCTCGTCGGTCACCGCCCAGGCCATGGGCTGCTGGTGCAGCGGGATCATGATCATCTCGTCCTTGACGAACTGCAGGGCCTCGGTCTCGAGCGACAGGCGGGTGTCGGTGTCGAGCTCGCTGCCCGCTGCGTCGATCAGTGCGTCGAGTTCGGGGTAGGACCAGCCGCCCCAGTTGAAGACGCCGGAATTGCCCACCTTGCTGTGGAAGATCTGCAGCAGCGGTGAATAGGCGTCGAGCATCGGCAATGTGGCCCAGCCCAGCGTGTAGATGTCGGTCTGGCCGTTGGTCCGCTTCGGGGTCTGCACCGCCCGCGGCGCCACGTCGAGCTTGGGCGCGAGCCCGATGCGCGACCACATCGAGGCGATGGCCTGGCAGAACTGCTCTTCGTTCACCAGACCGTCGGCGAGACAATTGAACTCGAACTGCAGCCCCTCTGGCACGCCGGCCTCGGCCAAGAGCGCCTTCGCGGCATCGGGATCGTATCCGGGAACTGTATCCAGTTCTTCCGAGTAGCCGGGGATCGGCGGTGCCACAGTCGCGCCGGCGGTGCGGGATTTCCCGCGCATCACCCTGCTCTGGATCAGGTCGAGGTCGATCGCCTTGTAAAGCGCCTCGCGCACGGATTTTTCCTTGAAGGGGTTGGACTCACCCGAGACCAGCGTGTCGCGGAAGGGAAAGCCGATCATCACGGTGCGCAGGTCGACGCCTTCGAGAACCTCGACATTGGGCGCAGCGGCGAGCCGAGGAAGGTCCTGCACCGGCGCGTCATTGGTGAAGTTGATCTCGCCCGATAGCAGCGCCGCGACGCGGGTCGCCGCCGAGGTCACCGGGGTCAGCTCGATCCGGTCGAGATTGTGCTGCGGCTCGTCCCACCAGTCGGCGTTCGCAACGAAGACGGTCTTGGCGTCGGGCTGACGGCTCTCGACCCTGAAGGGGCCGGTGCCGTTGGCATTGTAGGTGGCGTAGCCCTCGGTGCCCGAGCCGATGTCGGTGGGCAGCAGCGAGTCGTGCTCAACCATCCATTCCTTGTCGAAAATATGGATGTTGGTCAGATCGTTGAGCAGAAGCGGGTAGGTGTCGTTGAGCGTGATGTCGACGGTCAAATCATCGACTGCCTCCGACGAGACATAGGCCGGAAGGTTGCCCTTCAACGGCGAGGTTTCATGGCTGACCCGCTGCAGCGAGGCAACCACGTCCTCGGCTGTGAAGGGGTTGCCATTGTGGAAGGTCACCCCCTCGCGCAGCTTGAAGCGCCAGGTCACCTTGTCGTCAAGGATTTCCCAGCTGGTCGCCAAGGCGGGCTCGATCTTGAGATCGGCATTGTAGCGCACCAGCCCCTCGTAGACATGGTTCAGCACGTTGATGGTGAAACTGTCGCCATAGGAATAGGGATCGAGCGATCCGATGTCCCGGTTGGCGCCCCACTTGAGCACGTTCTCGGCCTGCGCTGCTCCTGCGAGGGTGGCGAGCGCCGCCGAGGCAAGCAGAATCTGTCTGAAGGTCATGGTCCCGTCCCTGTTGGTGATTGTATTTGGGAATCGATCAAATTGGATACGATGTGTGTTAGATGGCGCATCGAGGAGCGCATTGCAAGACAATTGTATCCAATTGACGAGATCATCTGGATACGCTACTGGAGTGCAAAGGAATGCGACAAGGCTGCGAGCCATGACCGAAAAAACGACACTCACCGATGCGGTGCACACGCTGCTCAAGCGCGCCATCATCGAGCAGGCGCTGAAGCCGGGAATGCGCCTTCCCGAGGACACGGTTGGCGAGCAGTTCGGCGTGAGCCGGACCATCGTGCGCCACGCTTTGGTGCGGCTCGAGAACGAGGGGCTGGTGGTCACACGACGCAACCGTGGCGCCTTTGTCGCCGAGCCCTCGCTGGATGAGGCCAAGCAGATATTCGAGGTCCGGCGCGCCCTCGAAGCCGAGGTCATCCGCATCCTCGTCGAGCGCATTCCCTCGAGCGGCTTCGACCAGCTCGAGGCGCATGTGCGCCTGGAGGAGAGCGTGCGCGGCAAGGACGGGCCGGTCTCGATCCGTCTCGCCGGCGAGTTCCACACGCTGCTGGCCGAGCTGACCGGCAACGCCGTCCTCTCGCGCTACGTCGGCGAGGTGGTGCTGCGCTGTTCGCTGATCATGGCGATGTACGCCAAATCGCACTCCTCGGACTGCGCGGTGGATGAACATTCGCAGATCATCGAGGCGATCCGCGCGGGAGATGCCGAGCGCGCAACGCAGATCATGGATCATCACCTTGGTGCCGTCGCCGGGCGCGCCGAGCTTGAACAAAAACCGGACAGCATCTCATCGATCCTGTCTCGCTACGGAAAGGAGCTGGCGACGTGACCCACCACGCGCTGAACTTCGCGGACCTGACGCCGCGCGAAGCCTACAAGGTCATGATCGGCACGATCGTGCCGCGCCCGATTGCCTGGGTCACGACGGTCTCGCCCGAGGGGGTGGTCAATGCGGCGCCCTATTCGTTCTTCAACTGCTTGTCGGCTGACCCGCCCATCCTTGCCCTCGGCGTCGAGAACAAGCCGGACCGCAGCTTCAAGGACACGGCCTACAACATCCGGATGACCGAGTGCTTTACCGTGAACATCGTTGATCGTGCCAACGCCGGGACGATGTCTGTGACCGCCGCCGCCTTCGGCCCCGAGGTCGACGAGCTCGAGATGGCCGGGCTCACCGCCGTTCCCGGCGAGAAGGTTGCCTGCCCGCGGATCGCCGAGGCGCCGGTCGCCTTCGAGTGCCGCCGCTACCTCGGGATCGAGGTCAGCTCGGCCCGGGAAATCATCCTGGGACAGATCGTGATGGCGCATGTGCGCGAGGACGTGATCGACCTCGGGACCTACTACTCCAACCATGAAAAGCTCGACGCAATCGGGCGCATGGGCGGGAACGGATACGCCGGCACGCTGGACTACTTCGACCTGGCGACACCTTCGGCGGAAGAGGTTCTTTCGGCGCGGAAGGTGCGGGCCTGACGGCTGTAATACCGGGTGATCGCGACCAAAAGAGGACACCTCGGGCCAGAGCCAAGGTTCAATGCGGTTACATAATGTGTGTTATACGCAAACACGAAAATGAGGGGGCACATTCTAAACTGGGTTGCGACAAATCCCCTATCTTGCTGGAAAGCAAGGAGAACGGACAATGGCGCACAAAG
>NZ_JAAGOV010000063.1:0-28800 GCF_010500785.1 Salipiger sp. PrR003 | reverse complement strand
GCCTTCAACACCATGTTTTATATAGGAAATATAATGGTCAGGACAGCGAAATCAGCGCCTTACTTGGGAAATGTGGGATGGTGTGTGGTGTTAGTGATCCGATGCCCAGAACGTTGCCTACGTAGGGCTAGCCTTCCTTCGAGCAGTTCGCGCTCCTTTACTCTCGCCCAGGCGTTCAACGAGCATGAGCATGGCGGGCGTCACAACCAAGGTGAGGATGGTCGAGAAGACCAGTCCACCTGCGATTGCGGAACTCAGTTCGATCCACCACTGAGTCGACGGGGCGCCGTAGACGATCTCCCGTGTGAAGAAATTGAGGTTGAGCCCGATCACCATGGGAAGCAGCCCGAGTGCGGTGGTCACAGACGTCAGCAGGACCGGACGCAGGCGCTGGGCGCCGGTACGCAAAAGGGCCTCTGGGGCAGACATCCCCTCGCGACGCAGATCGTTGAAGGTGTCGATCAGCACGATGTTGTTGTTCACTACGATGCCGGCGAGGGCGATCACACCAATACCGCCCATGACGACGCCGAACGGCCTGCCTGTGATGATGAGACCAAGCAACACGCCGGCGACCGAGAAGACGATCGCTGTCATCACGATCAACGCCTGCGAGATGCTGTTGAACTGCACGATCAGGATGATTGCCATCATGAGGATCGCCGATGCGAATGCACCAACGAGGAAGATCATGGCATCCTGCTGATCCTCTGCTTCGCCAGCAAACGACCAGCTCACGCTATCAGGCAACTGAAGCTTCTCGACTTGAGCGCGGAGGGCCAGCACTTGGTCATTGGCGAGAAGGCCGGGCGCCACGTTGGCTTCGATCGAGATCACGCGCTGCTGGTCGATGCGGATGATGTTCCCCGAACGGGGAATGGGCTGGAAGGTCACGAAGTTCGAGACTGGTACCAGACCTGCGCTCGTCGGGACGCGCAGGTTCTGAAGCTTTTCCAGGGTTCTCTCTTCTGCGGGGAACCGGACCCGGATGTCCACGGAGCCATCGGTATCGTCAGGCCGGTAGTCAGCGACTGTGATGCCTTGGGTGAGCAGCTGGACGGCCTGGCCGAGAAGGGTCACATCGGCGCCGTATCGGGCAGCTTCCGAGCGATCCACCACAAGTTCCCATTCGACCCCGGGCAGGGCGCGGGTATCCGTCACGTCAGTGAAGCCGCCAATGCGATCCATGGCCTCCCTCATCCGGGTGACGGCCGATTGCTGAGCAGCAGGATCGTTGGAGATGATCTGCAGGTTGATGGGCTTGCCACCCGAGGGACCGTGGGACTGCACCTGCGCCTGCACATCGATACCCGCGATGTCGGCCATGTCCGCGCGGATGTCGGCCGCGATCTGCTGGGCAGGCTTGCGGGTATCCCAATCGGTAAGCTCGAGTTGGATTGTCCCGATCACCTCAGCATCCTGGCGTGAGGTGCCGCCCGTTCGGGCATAGACGCTCGCCACGCTGTCATAAGCCAGCAGACGGTGCTCGACGGCTCGAACAAGCTCATCCTTTTCGTAGACCGAGAAGTTGTCCCGAGCGCGAACTTGCACCTGCATGAAGTCCGGCTCCACGGAGGGAAAGAAGCTCACACCTGTGCCGAAGTGCCCATAGGCCACAAAAGAGCCAACAAGGGTGAGGAGTGCAAAAATCAGAGTCCGTCCAGGCCGCAGAATGGACCACTCAAGGAGACGAACATAGGCACCCGCAAACCCGGACATGCGCCGCGGATCACCTTTCTCAGCCTCATGAAGCTGGCGTGCCATCGTTGCAGACTGCGGCTGACGTCGCCCGATCACCCCGCCAAGCACCGGAATGAACACAAGCGCCATGACCAGAGAGGCGAACAGCGTCAACAGGACGGTGATCGGAAGGAACTTCATGAATTCCCCGACCACGCCTGACCAGAAGAGCAAGGGGAGGAACACGCAGAGTGTCGTTGCCGTGGATGCAATGATAGGCCAAGCCATCCGCTTGGCTGCATTGGCATAGGCGTCCTTGGCACTATCGCCTTCATGAAGATAGCGATCCGCAAGCTCTACGGTGACGATGGCCCCATCGACGAGCATTCCCACCACGAGGATCAGACTGAAGAGCACGACGATGTTCATGGTGTAGCCCATGAAGTAGAGGGCTGCGACCCCGCTAAGGAACGCTCCTGGGATGGCCAGCCCCACGAGGATCGAGGACCGAACGCCGAGAGCCCAGATGATCACGATCATCACAAGAAGGATTGCGGCAATCACGTTGGACTCGAGATCACTGAGCATGGTCTTCACCTGCTTGGACTCGTCCTGCATGTAGGTAACGCGAACGCTTTCCGGCCAGCCGGCTTGAGCCTTCTCGACAACGGACCTGACCTCTTCAATGGTCTCAATAATGTTGGACCCGACCCGCTTCTTCACTTCGAGCGCAAGCGCGGGCTGGCCGTTGATCCGGGCAAATCCGGTCGGGTCCTCGAAGGTGCGCCGGACAGTGGCCACCTCGCCGAAGGTCACCACGGTGTCCGCGCGTGTTTTGACCGGCATCTCCATGATGTCTTGAAGGCCCTCGATCATACCCGGGACCTTGAGCACCATCCGCCCGGCGCCGCTGTCGATTGCTCCAGCCGCAATCAGACGGTTGTTCCGGCCGATCTGACTGACGATCTCGTCGAATGACAGGTTGTAGGTCTCGAACACTGTTGGATCGATGAGAACTTCAAGGAGCTCGTCTCTGGAGCCGCCAATATCCACTTCAAGTACACCGGATATGCCCTCGATGTCCGACTGCAGATCTTCCGCGAGAGAATTCAGAGTCCGCTCGGGGACGGGCCCAGACAGGATGGCAGTCAAAATGGGGAAGAGCGCTGTGTTGATCTCTTGCACAACGGGATCATTCGCATCGTCAGGTAGGTCGCCCTTGGCCTTGTCGACGGCATCTTTGACCTTCCCGAGGGCCTCTTCGGCATCAAAGCCGGGATCGAACTCAAGCTGAACGCTCGCTATTCCCTCACCCGCAGTGGCAGTCATTTCCTTCAACCCGGAAATCCCGCCAAGTTCCGTCTCGAGGGGTTCCACCAAAAGGCGCTCCGCATCCTCAGGTGAGATGCCTTCCAGGCCGGCCGACACGAAGACCATTGGGATGGGAACCTCGGGAGAGGATTCCTTGGGAATGAAGGCATACGCCAGTGCGCCCACCGCCATGATGAGCGCAAGAACGATGACAACCGCTCGGGACCTGGAAAATGCGGCGTCAATCAGGGCGTTCATTGGCTCACCTCTGCCGCGATCTCAGTCGCTTCAGTCATGGTCGACTTGCTCGGGGCCACAACTTCGCCATCCCGGACGAAGCCTTGACCAACGGTGATGATGTCCACCTTGTGAGGAAGACCGCTGATCCAAAGCCCGTCGACTTGTGCCCGCTCAACCTTCACTGGTAGGAAGGAGACCATGTTCCGAGCGTCCACGGTCTTAACGCCAAGGACGCCATCGGTATCCAGCGACAAGACAGCCGGAGACACGAAGTGCGCACGCATTTCCCCGGTGGGAATTCGAACCTGGGCTGAGAGGCCCGATGGGAGGTCGTGATCTGGGTTGGGAACACGAATTTCAGCTGGGAAGGTGCGAGTTTCAGTATTGGCGTCAGCGCCGACGAAGATCACCTCTCCCAGACGTCGCTCGCCGGTCACAAAAGTCACCTCCGCAGGCTGACCTTCCTGGATACTGCCGACCGATTGCTGGGGAACCTGAATCTCGATGGTGAGAGGATCAGAGTCGAGCATGACACCAACCTCTGTGCCAGCCTGCACGAACTCTCCCACGTTGATGCCGAGCGCATCCAGACGACCCGCAAAAGGCGCCCTGATTTCAGTGTTCTCGAGAGCTTTCTCTGCGCTTGCCACTTGTGCCCGGGCGCTGGCTAGATCGGCGCGGGCCTCCGTCACGCGATCTGTTGTGGCCACGCCGCGGGACCGGAGGGTCACGGAATTATCGAAGTCGCGCTGGGCGCGATCCAGCTCTTGATTGGCCTGTTCAAGTCTTGCCTCGAGGTCAGTCGAACTGAGCCTCGCAATCAGATCACCTTCTTCGAGATTTCGGCCCTTCCCAACTTCAATGCTGGTGACCAGCGCAGAAGCCTCGGATCGTACTGGCGTTCTTCGATCGGGTTGACCCTGACCTTCGGCAGAGAAGACATGGGTGACTTGCTCAGCAACGCTCGAGCGCACCGATACCGCTACAGGTGCAACCTCTCGAGATTTCGTTTCCTCGTGGGCGTCTGTGTCATGAGAAGGGATGAGATAGCCACTGCCCATCCACGCGACGAGAGCGACACTGAGAATTCCGGCAACCCACTTAGAACGTGCGGAGCCTGCTTCCGAAGCAAACTCAAGCTTTCTTGTTTGGTCGGTCGTGTTGGTGTCGGTCACTGGCATCATCCTCTCGTTGTCCTGCCCGAAAGGGGCGAACAGGATGCCAGAAAATAGGGAAGCATGATGAAGGAAACGTTTGGTTCATGACATCATGCCATGCGGGACTTTCGATCTCGTGCTCCTATCTCCGAACCGATGACAGAAACTGCATGCGGCGAAACCCGCACAACCAACGAAGCGCGGGAGCGCTGGGCGAGACCTTGGCTGTCGTCGTCTAGAAGCGCTTCGCGAACTACTTGGACGTCTATGGGAGGTAAGGCATGCAGTGGTCTACGGGTCATTCACTGGCCACCAAATAGGCGCGTGCCGGCCTACCAAGAACTCCGCGGACAACCTTAGGAAGTTTTCGTCCGGTACTAGGCGCATCCAACTTATGTGCGTATTGTGAATGTGTCGAAAGCGCGCCGGTTCAGCTTCTGCCCGACGGGCGAACCCGCTCTGCTGAACAGTTTGAAGAGCCGGATCGCCGAAAGAGCATATGACCAGAGGTGTCACGGGTCGGTCGACGAGACGAGCAATAATGCCGTGAACTGCGGGAGCCCAGACTCTCAGGTGATACTTGACTTGAGCTGTTGTCGTTCGCGTCCAGGCGGCGTTCAGGAAGAGCACTCCGTTAGCTGCTGCTTGATCAAAAAAGACCCTAGAGCCAGGCATATTGTGGCGTTCTCTTACAAACCTAGGCCAACCGCCTTTGATGAAGTACCCCTGCATGCCATCTTGAGTCGACCAGGCGGCCGTATAGAGCCTCTTTTGCGCACTTGCCATAGCCTGTGGGGCGTCTTGGCCATTCCGCCATTGCCCATCTTCAAAGCTGCGACCTGTGGCCTGCGCTACCTGTAGGTATGGGTCTTGCCCAAGCACGAGGACCGTAACCGCCTCGGGATCAAGGCCTTCTAAAGCCCTCATTAGGTGAGCATCTGGCCTGGCATCTGGGTACGTTCCTGGCCGAAAGCTGGGATAGATCACACAGCGGTCATCGACCTCGACATGCGCTGGGATTTCGTCGATGTTTGGGGACGGGCAGTCCACAAGAAACCGTGCCCATTGGTGCGGAAGTGCCCCTCGCCAATGTTCGACATTGTCTTCGAAGTAGGCACGAAAGTGATTCCTCAGGGCAATCATCACCACCTCAATCTCCTTCAGAGCAAGTTCCGCGGGCCGGATGTAGCTCAAGAGGACGGAGATGTCTCTACAGGAAAGGGCCTCCCTGGAGCTACCGGGGAGGCCCTCTGTATTTGGTGGGAAGGGCGATGGCTGCGCGGAACAATGTGCAGGTCCATAGGGGGTCCAGGGAACCAGCAATTGGCAACGGGCGAAGTGCAGAGAGTCCGACGACCGGGGAGCAACGGGCAAGAGGTCAACACCTCATATCGAACCCGGATTGCGTACTCTTTCATGAACCGCTTGTTTGTGCGAGCGATCGGTCCCTTCCCGGACGATCACCGACCCTCGATGCTCCAAGGAGAAAGAGCGGGCCAGTGACCATCGTCTCGGTGATCAGATGATGCGGTTCTCCCGAAGGATTTCTTCGGTCGCCGGCGCGACATCGATCAGGGTGTTCAGGTTCAGCTGCAGGGACCGGTCCTTGAGCCGATGCAGGGTGCGGCGCAGGTCAGCGAGCTCTTCAGTGAGATACTCACGCTGCTCGAAGGTCAGCAGACCGTAGGTGATCGTCGGGATTTCTGCGCCCATGCGATAGACGCTTTCCGACTTGTCCTCGGCGAGCTTGTTGTGTGCACCCATCAGGTACTCCGAGCTCGGTCGTTCCTTGGCCTCAAGCGCTCGCTTGGTCACCTTGATCGACTCTTCGGTCTTCGCGATGTCGGCGAGGACATCGTTGAGGCCGGAGACGTGGTTGGCCGCCGAAACCGACTTGCGGATACCGTAAAGGGCCTCCCGGATGTCATCGGCCTGCTCCCGATGCAGCACCCAGCGCTTGGAGCGATGGTCGACGTCTTTGAGTGGGTTTTCGATCCCATTGACCTCGAACTCGGGGGTCTGCTCGAGCCCCGAGATCAGGGAAGCCAGTTCACGCTGAATGGCGTTGGCATTGCGCAGCGAAATCTGCATGTTGTCTTATCCAATTCTGTGTCTTGTCGGCACAAATAAGGATAAGCGGCGAGCCCGTCAAGAACAAAATTCAGATTGCCCTGATCGTCTCGACGGTCTTCGACCATGCTCGTGAACTCTCGGAGACGTCTTGAGGCTGGACCCTGTTGGCCATCTCCTTTTTGCGTGCACGTGCGAACTCCTCGGGGGACGGCGCAGGCAGGAGAGGTTGCATCTCCTCCTTCGTCGCGGCCTGTTCAACGGCTTGTTTGGGGACTTCAAGAACTTCGCCGATTGACGATAGGGGGCGCGGTTTGCGCCTCCGGGGGGCCTGGCGGTGGCCCCCCAAGGGTTCGTCCGGAGCCGAAATGGTGTCTTGGTCCGGATTCCAGCGGTCGGAGCTGAAGCGTGAAGCCTCAAACGAAATCGGGGCCTCAGGACGCTTCTGATCGGCATTGGCCGAAGGTTGCGCCGGCCAAATGGCCTTGTCTTCCAGCTGTTCAGTTGGCTTGGGCTTGGCAGGCTTGGAAGCAGCACGCCCTACGATGTCGTCGAAAAAGGAAAAATCAGTGCTCATGGGGTGTCTTTTGGTTTCTGGTCTCTTCGTAAAGGATCGGTGGAGATTTGTCTACGCGGCGAGCCGAGAAAACAAGAACAGGTAGTAATCGAGAAGCCAATCGTCGGGGACCCGGCGCTCTCCATTTAGCGAAAGGGTTTGCCATTGTTTGAAAACTGCAGGATCGCCTCCTTGCAGCGTTAGATGACTGTCGGTCAACTTCCGGTGCCAGCTCGAGAACAGACATGCGATCTCTGACCGGCGTCGAGCCGTCTCCTCGGCGCTCAGGTCCGGCAGCGAGCGTCCGTCACGGACGTATTGCTGCATCATCGACATGAAGCGCAGCTCAGGTGTCTCGTTTCCTGCCGGAACACCTTCCTTTTCGAAGGAAAGTAGAAATTCAGAATGGATCAGAAGAATATCGTCGGACTGCAGGCCGACTTTGGCGGCTTCGGGCATGATCATGTCATTGCGGTACATCGGATGGTCAGTGTACCAACGCTTGAGCGAAGAGATCTGCTCGGCCTGCTGCGCCAGCTGATACTGCTTGCGAATACCTGCAGCGATTTGGGCCTTCGCGTGGTCCGGCATGGAAGCATGCTTCTCACCGCGCTTCCATCGGGTATACTCGATGCAGGCGGGGAAGATTTCCAGATCTTCGACCGGGATCGAGTAAAGGGCTGCATCGTCCTCGTCGAATTTGCGCAGATCCTCATAGGTGTCAGGCTGGTATTGCTCCTGCTGGTAACGCACCAAACCTTCGAAAGCGGTATCACAGTCGTTACCTGTTGCATCCATGAGGAAGTACTTCGCCAAAACCACCACGTCGTCATTCGGATGACGCTGCAGCCGCTTCGCCCAGTTGATCTGACGCTGCCAGATGAACTCCCGAACAGGTGCTACGATCTCGACGCCGTATTCGTCCATAAGCCTTCGAACAAGACGCGGTGAGGGCATCTGGGGCTCTTCTACCCGCCTTTCGGCATAGCGGAAGTAGTGTACGTCGGGCTTCGCGAGGGACTCTGTACGAACCGGGTGATCGGCAGGGCGCCCAAGAACGTCGTTGACCCACTCCCGGTAGAGCAAATCGGCAGTGAACCTGGTGCCTTCTGCTTCCTTGCTCACCATCGCCTTCATCGTGTCGCTGACTTCCAACGCTTCCAACGCTTCATGAATGCGGCGGAGGGGAGCTTCGAGTTCTGCGGAGATTTGGGTCATTGGTATTCCATCATGAGTTGTTCGAGGTTGTCAGCATCCAGGATTCCCGACTTGGAAGCATACTGTGTTTCAAAGCGGACTCGCAGCCAGCGAAGGAAGGAAGCACTCGGGCCGGAAGAAATGTCTTCTTCGGTTGCGGCTTCACGCCATTCGTCAATGTAGGACTGTAGGTCCTCATCTCCTTGTCCATGGGCTTCCAACAGGGAGATAGCCTCATCGAGCGCCTCATCGGAGACAAGCAAGTCGCGGCCGATTTCTTCATCTGTGTGACCAGTCAGCATGTCGACTGTGAGCGCGTCGCGGTTCTTTGCCTTTTTGGTCTTGGCAGGCACGCTTGAAGCGGGGAGTTCGCGTCGAGGAATGATCGCAAACTCGATTTCCGTGACCCTTCCCCCGCGCCCGGACCGGATGTACCTGGTGCGCACTCCGAACGGAGCAAGGCTGTTGCATTCGTCAACAGCCCTGTCGATCACAGAGCGCCGAAGGTTGTCAAACCTTGTGTACTGGTCAGCCGGAACGCCCAACCTATCGCGGAATTCCTCGAGAGACACTTGCCACGTTCGGTATTTGCGCTTCTGGAACAAGGTGAGAATCTCAAAGAGCTTTGCGCCCTGGATTGTTCGAAACTGCTTGAAGAGAGCAATGTTGATCTTCGCGTAGATCTTGGGATCGAAGATAAACCGCATGAGAATGGGATCGAAGGCGTACTCGATGTATCCATTGAATGTGCGCGAGACATCATATGACAGGAAGTGGCAGCCCACAGAATGTGGGACGCCGTTTTCCTGATAGTCGATCTCGATCTTCACATCGGTAAGATTCTTGAGGCTACGCTCGAGCAAATCGATGCTCGTGTGACCAATGTACTGCAAGACGTCGACCACCTTCACCCTTTGGAGGCGCGATCGGTCGTCACGATTGTGCGACTGATGGAGAAGGAAGAGGAAGACTCGCATGTCCTGCAGTTCAAGCTGGTATTTTCCTCGGGCCATGATGAGGTCATAGCTCTTTCGGACGGAGCCATCAACGACGCTATTCTTGGATGTTGACATGGGTAGATAGTTCACTACAGTTTTTATGAAGAATACTTTACTTCTATTCTTGCATCACTCAAAGTCAACCGAAAAAATGAGTGATTTAGATAAAATCTGTAGTTGAAGAACCGGGTTTTGAGGAAATGTTGACATAAAATCTGTAGTTATCTTCATAAAATCTGTAGTTCAAAAGAATCTTAAGAGGCCATTTTATCCTTTATTCTCAGTGCATTGCGGGACCGGCAAAATCCTATGAATAGAGAAATGCGCGCGCGTGTGGGCGTATGCGCGTGGGCGTGTGTACGCACGCTCGTGTGTGCGCATGCGTGTAGTATTACTATACACCATTCTCGCGAACGTCTACCCCGCCGCTCTAGTAAGATTCCTTACTGCGCGGAAAGCGCCTCGTGGTCTGACCGATCTCCGCCGAGAGGGTAGGGACCTGTCCGGATCTGAGGTTACCCATGGTTTGGACGGTCCCATATTTGGGTTCCGGCCAGCCTAGTAAGATTCCCTACGGCGCGGAAAGCGCCTCGTGGTCTCACCGATCTCTGACAACACGGTGGGGACCTGTCTGGATCTGCCGGTTACCCATGGTCTGGTCGGTCCCTCCCGGGTATGATTGGTATCTGACCCTGTTGACCAGACCCAAGATACCTTCGGTGTCGTCCCGGATGGAGTCCCATGGCAGCGCGAAAGCGCTACTCCAGGTACCTAGTGCGGCTCTCCCGAACGTAGTACTGGCACCGATCCGGCCCTTGCCGAGTGTCAGAGGTGTTCGGCACCTGTGAGAGAGGATTCCTCCTTGGTAGATCGGATCCCGACGATCTGCAGACCTGCCTGTCCGACACCACCCAAGAAAGGTACCTTCTTCGCGTATGACGTTCGGTACCTGGGGCGCATAAACGCCCCGTAGAGACGTTTCCTCCCCCGTGGTAGGGGACACCCCCCGGAAGAGACGGAAACGGCACAGAGGCGCTTCTCTGACGTTCTCCCGGGCAATCTCGGGGACGGTTTATGGATTGACCAAAGGATAGCGTTCAGAGCGACCACGAGAGATTCCTCACGGATAGCGGGATCCTCGGTATCTTGGCGGGCCAAGGTACCTTTCGTCTGACTGATACCAACGCTTCAGGTGTTCCCTCGGACAACCACTGGAGCCGTTCAGCACGGTTTTCAAACAATCTGACGGTTGAGAGTCGGGACGACTACGAAGGAGGAGGATGACCGGCACCATGAAGTTTTTGGTTCTCGGCCTGTCGAGATGGACACATTCATCACGGCCAGAGAACCTTATCAGCCCGGATTACGTCCGAAAGACGCGTACGCCCCTCAGAGAAGGTTTTCCACCCTCCAGGTAGGGATGGACATAGGATGAGGCCGGAAACGCCACAGAACACCCCATTCTGGGCGATTACAGATGTTTCTGATCTGGATATACGACCTGCCTGACGTGATCGCCGGGTGTTTGCTATCCGTCGGAACTCAGCCGGGCAGGGGATCCTCCTTCTGCTCGAGGGGCGGATCCTTTCATGACACGGGATACCCTGGGCGATACTCGTCGTTAACCGATACAGACCATTTTTCATCCGGAAAAGCCGGAGCGGATAGCCCATGAAGACGGTAAGGATGAGATTGGCACAGGCGTTGACCTTGAGCCTTGCGGTGGGAATGACCAGCGGATGTTGGCCTGAGCGTGGCAGCGACAACTCGGGCGCCACGGAAGTGGCGGTTGAAGATCTCTACCCGACGGTTTTCCTGGCGAGGAGCTTTGACGAGTTTTCCCAACGGTTCGCGCCGGACCTGAGAAAGTTGCAAAGCTCGGAGAATGACCGGTACCGAGCGGTGATGAGAGGGATGGCCCAGACCATCGCGTTCAAGAACTTTGACGTATCGGTAGATGACTTCCGCAAGGCACTGCCATCGCCAGACCCGTTCGCGGATCTACCCGAAGCCGGTTCGGACGAGTTTCTGAAAATGTTCTACGAGGCCGGCCGGGATCTCCTGAGCGATGGGGGAATGACCTATGACAGCATTCAGAAGATCGGGCAGGCGCATCAAGCGAATGCCGTGACGAAGTACGAAAACGCGCTCTACACGTACATCCAAGCCCTGCGTGAGAAGCAGGTGTCCATCAAGCAGAAGGATGTTCAAATCCGCCAAATTCTCGATCTCGTGTCGTTCATCCAACCGAGCGTTGAGAGGGATGGAGCGAAGCTCTCGGTAACGGTCCAAGCCACCAACTCCACGGACGAAGACTTGCAGAGCCTCGTCTTGTCGGTCGGGGCGAAAGACCCGTCGAAGAGCTGGTCGGCCCCAGAGGCCATCGGCTCTGCGACAGTGCAATTCGACGGGCATTTCCAGCCAGGAGAAACACGGACTCTACAGTTCTCTGTAGATGGGTCCGCCTACAAGGGCGGAGCCATAAGTCTTGACGTTACAGGTCTTACGACACAGAGCGGGTTCTCTGTGGAAAATACATCGATGCTCGAACCTCTGAAGGTAATCGAGAAGCTCGTCCAGGATGCGGAGTGGAAGCGCCGGTCGATCGGTGACGAACTGTCGCGAGCAACCAGTAGCTACCCGTGAGCGGGTCAGGGGGCGGGAGCCGCCTTAGCGCTGCTTGCGGATCTCCGCTTGGCAAACTTGTTCCTGCGTTTCGGAACTGGAGACGTTGACCCAGCGTCTTCCGTGACCGGTGCAGAGGGGGTTCCGGTCTGGACCGGTTTCGGAGCGGGTGGAACATAGTTGAACGGGTCTACACGGCGCAGCCAGATATCCATGGCGAGATCGGTATCCTCCGGATGAATCCACCCGCCTCGTGTCACCCACTCTTCGATCTTGACGAAGCTCTGACCCTTCGGAGGTTGTGTGGTTGGAATGTTGGCTGCCGGGTATCCGCGGTCTCTGAAAAGTTGAAACCACGGCAGGTCTCGCACATTGTCCTGGCTCGGTCGAGTAACGGACTCCTCGGCGCCGCTCGGCGCAGGTTTCCTCGACTGACCACGCCGTTTCAGAAAATTCTTGTCAATTTTCAAAGTTGAATCTCCCGTCCAGGACCTGATTGCAGACATCGAAGCTGAAACCTTGCCGGGCCAGCTTGCCTAGATCCTTGTGTCGGTACTGATCCTGGTCATGGCCACGAAAAGGACCAATCTTCTTCTTCCGTGAGAAGGTAACGGCGGCGTCGAGTTCGCTTACGGAATGGTCGGTGAGGAGATCCCGGAAGTCGTCCGGGTTGAGACCTTTGGTCCTGAGCTTCCCTTCGATCTTGCGCCTGGAGAATCCTCGCGACCGCGCACTGTCGATAAATAGCTCCGCGAAGCGCGTGTCGTTGACATAGTTTTTCTCGTGGCAGTACCGGATGGTTCGGGTGATAGCGTCGTCAAAGTCGGCTGCCTCGAAAGCTGTTCCCTTGATTTTCCGTTGGACCTTCCGAAGAAGGATTGTTCTCAAGTGAGCCTGCGTGGTCTCATAGGACTTCAGGTAGTCAAGGGCGGTCTTCTTCAGGTCGTCGTCTGAAAGCAGCTCGGCGGCTGCTACTGGGGAGGAAATCATTATTGCTATGCCTGCTGTGCTTTGACAGTATGGTACAGAACAGGTCTTTTGTTCAAGTTAGAGGTGGCGAGATGCCAGAGAGAACGCCGAAAGAAAAGATTCTGAATTCTGGTCGGGTGAACGGGATCCGCATCCTGTCGGAAGCGGACATCACGGCGATGCTCAAGGTTGCGGAGACGACCAGGTATCCCATCCGGAACCGCGCAATCATTCTATTGGGGACTGATGCCGGCCTGACACCCCTCGAGATCTGCTACCTGAGGCGTTACCATGTCTATGGGGATGACGACCTGCTGGGCGAAACCATCGATCTGCGGGCAAAGCCCGGAACCTATCGTATGCCGCGGGTCATCCCGATGCCGCGAGATGGCAGGTTGTGGAACGCGATACATAGCCTGCTTGAGAATGCACCGGCGGTGCCGGCGGACCCTCTGATTATCTCGGAACGTGCCGTCGACGGTGGCAAGGCAACCAAGTACCCGGGGACGAAGGACCTGCGATCCATGCGGACGGACAGCATTTCCTATGTTTTCTGGAAAGTCATGGAAAAGGCCGGCATCCCGAATGCGTCGGCGCTCACCGCTCGGGCGACGTTCATCGTCAAGGCAGGTCGAGCAGCAGCGGAAAAGGGTCTTAGCATCCGCAATGTTCAGGAGATGACCGGATTGCGGTCCCTGGAATCTGTTCAGAGGCTGTTGGAGGCGAACGAGGCGGACCAGGTCGAGATCGTTCACGACCTGTTCAGTCGCTGACTCTACGCAAGGCCTTGCGAGTTTCCGCACTGGTTGTATTTTTCCCGCGAAAGGTGAGGGGAGTGCACAATGTCAGTGCTTTTGTCCGAAGAGTTCGAAGAGGTCATGTCGATGGCGATGGTGTCGCCCTTCTGCGACATCGATGGTCGGTCGGATGCCTACGAATTCTTATTTGAAGTCGATCCTGTCGAAGGCGAGCTGATCGAGGTTTGCGCTGATGGATACTCGATCCACGCGGTCGACAGCGCTGATGAGCCAGCGGTGATCTTACGGGAGCCGACTGGTGACATCTGTGGCTTCTACTATCGTTTTTCCAGCTGGATTGACGAAGAACATCGGGGCAGTGGGCTTGGCGTCGAAATGATCCTGGCCTACGCGGATCACTTTAAGGACCGGGCCTGGGAAGGCGATCTGGAGACCTGCATGGGCGGGCTGGGGTTTTCAGAGTCCGGCTATGCCATCCACGTACAGGCTCAGCAGAAAGCGGCTCAACGGGCGGTGGCTGTCTCGATGGATTGTGGTGAAGAGGTATCCGCGGCCCCTCGGTTCTAGCGAGAAAACCGCTTGGTCATAGAGTCGACATGCGCCCGTCGCATGTCCGTTATCTCTCTCTGGCGGTTGTGTTCAGGCAGAAGTCGGCAACTTGGCGGTTGCCAGCAACAGGAGAACACCAATGGCAGCACATGCGATTTCAAACGACGCCTTCGACAGACGCCTCAAACCCGGCCACGGCGTTTGCGCTGCAGCGACCCGGATCGTTGCCTGGGTCAAGGCATCGTCAGATGCAAAGAGAACCAGGACGCAGCTCGAGCAGCTGACAGACCGCCAGCTCGATGATATCGGAATTTGCCGAGGAGACATCCGGCTGATCTGTACCCGCCGGCTTCCTGTCTAGAAATTCCCAGTTGACGATATCCGTAAAGTGTACGTATCGTTGAGGTGATGATGGCGTCACCCACGTCGCCAGGATCAAGCTCAAAAGGGCCGATCCGACTTCTTGCGGTTTCATCGTCCGGAAGCGAACCCACGATAAATCGGGGATCGCGCGAGCATGAAGCTTCCGTCCGGGGGGCGTCCTAAGGGCGCAGCGCATTCGTTTCATTTGGAATGGAATGGAGGCCCGAAGGATGGGTTCAATCAAGAAAATTCGAGGATCGAAGATGAAAGCCCAAGGAGGGCGCTGCTCTTACTGTGGTTTGCCGATGTGGGACAAGGGGAACTCTGCCCACCGGCACGGCGGACAGGAAGGGCGGAGCCTGCCAAGGTCGCTGCGATGCACGGCTGAGCACCTCAAAGCGCGCTCGGACGGAGGTTCGGACGCTGCGAACAACATCGTGGCAGCCTGCCTTTTCTGCAAAACCGCTCGCCATCTCGGGAACAAACGCCGATCTCCTGAAGAGCATCGTGCCCACGTTCAAAGGCGGATGTCTCAAGGGCGCTGGCTTTCGTCATTGGCGTCGACCTCATGAGGGAAGCAGACTGATCTTTAGCAAGGAAAACCCGCTCACTGGTAGTGAGCGGGTTCGTCTTCTTTAGAGTCCCTTTGCCGCGTAGGCCGCGGCGACCTTCTGGATGCTGAGAGCGTAAGCGGCCGAGCGAAGATCGTCGAAGCGATCATCCGCCCTCCAGATCGCCCGCATGCCCTGGTAGGCCTCCCGCATCGTATCATCGAGGCCCGATCGCACCAGGTCGAGCTCGGAAGCTCCCCTTGCAAAGTCCTTCCTGAACTCTGCGGAAATGCCAGAGAGACCGTTCGACGAAAGAACCCTGCCGATTTCATCCACGAGCATCCCGTTGCGGGTCTCCTCGAGGCGTCTTTGCATGCGGCCAAATCGCATGTGGCTAAGGTTTTTTACCCACTCGAAGTAGGACACGATCACGCCGCCAGCATTCGCGTACAGGTCGGGGATGATGGTGACTCCGCGGTTTTTCAGGATCTCGTTGGCCCCGGCCGTGGTGGGCCCATTGGCGGCCTCGATGACAAGCTTTGCCTTGATGTTCGCCGCGTTGGTCTCGTTGATCACGCCTTCGACTGCGGCCGGGATCAGGATGTGGCACTCTTCCTCAAGGAAGCGGGCGGGGCCTTTTGCGCTGAGCACGAGGCCGGAGGGGTAGCCAGCCACGCCGCCGGTATTTCGGATGTGCCGATGGAGTGCTTCGATGTTGATGCCGTGCCGATCGACGACCGTGCCGTCCCGCTCGATCACAGCGATGATCTTGCTTCCGTCCTCCTCGGAAAGGAACTTGGCCGCGTGGTATCCGACGTTACCAAGGCCCTGGACGATCACGGTCTTGCCTTCGAGGTTTCCGGACAGCCCAGCGCCGGAGACATCCTCAGGGTGGCGGAAGAACTCCCGGAGAGCGTACTGTACGCCGCGGCCGGTGGCTTCTGTGCGACCCTGGATACCGTTTTGGCCGACTGGCTTTCCGGTGACGCAGGCGGCGGCATTGATGTCCGTGGTGTGCATCCGGGCGTATTGGTCTGCGATCCAAGCCATCTCACGCTCCCCGGTTCCCATGTCAGGGGCGGGGACGTTCTGGCTCGGATGGATGAGGTCGCGCTTGATGAGCTCGTAGGCGAACCGGCGGGTGATGTGTTCGAGTTCATCCACGGACCATTGGGTGGGATCGATGCAGAGGCCGCCCTTGGCGCCACCGAAGGGAACATCCGTGAGGGCGCACTTGAAGGTCATCAGAGTGGCGAGCGCTTCAACCTCGTCCTGGTTGACCGAGAGGGCGTAGCGGATACCGCCCTTGACCGGCTCACGATGCTCGGAGTGCACAGAGCGGTATCCGGTGAAGGTGTGGATTTGTCCACGAAGCTTCACACCGAAGCGCACGGTGTAGGTCGAGTTGGCGACTCTGATTTTCTCTGCGAGGCCGGGATCGAGCCCGAGTTTGTCCACGGTCGACTGGAACATCGCCTGGGTGGAGTCACGGAAGCTTTGGTTGGTCATTGAGCACCTCTTTTCCGTCGAGGTGCGCCCAGGCGATTAATGGAAGCTTTCTGAAATCAGATTTCCGAAAAGCCGCTCGGTCGTATCCGCAGTGGGAATGTCTTCTGACCGCCGCCGCTCCTTCCGGCCGGCGTTAACGTCATGGATGCTTGTCTGTGCCTATATTCAAAGGTGAGGAGACACATTGGAGGAGAGATAGAATGCTCTACGTGCTCGGCTTCGGAATTGGGGTGCTCGTCATGTCGCCGGTGATCTTTGGCGTTGTTGCCATCGGGATCGTAACCCGGCGAAAGGATAGCATCCACGCCTGAATTCCACCGGTTCAACCACAGATGCGTCGTAGACAGAAGGCGCAAGGTGCATCTGTGGAGTGGCCTCACTGACCGGTCGGCGCTTGCATGACGCTGATTTGCAAGAAACCCGCTCAGTCGTATGGACTGCGGCCTAGCTGCGCGGGTGCCCAGCCATTCTGTTCGGCAATGATCCACCAATACTCCGGAAGGCCTTCACCGAAGCGGAGGGGGCCAGACCGGAGAGGAAACTTGCTTGTGGCTGCTCATCTGTATCCTGACGGCAAAGAAAGCACAGGCCCCATGAGTGAGTTCCAGAAGTACATCGATATTCTGACCCAGAGAGGCTTCTACGAAGGTATGACGAGCCTTGACGGGCAGTTCCTGCACAAAGAGGTCGATGACACGGACGAAATCTGCATTCACCTGACAACCAAGACCTTCCCGGCCAACAAGCCGGGCGCCAACATCTGGCTTCAGGATCCTCGAAATGCCCGGCCGAAATTCCGGGAAGATGTTCTGATTGGCTCCCACGCGGACTTCGAACGAGAACTGCTGGATCGCATTGTGGGACTTGAGGTCGTCCAGGCGAAATCGACCCTCGAGGCAGTCTGCAGGATCCACAAGCGCATGGGCGTCATGTACGGAACGATGGAGCACAAGGCTTTTCCGGCGCATGACCCGGCGCCGCATCGCCTGCATGATCGCGTGAAGGACTACATGGACGCCAGCCGCCTGGCCAATGCGCTCGACAGCAACGCGAGGGTCGATGGTGCGACCATGCCGGACCTCAAGCGTGTGGTGACGCCCGGAAAGGTTTCACGCCTGACAGACTTCTCGCCCCCTCATCAGGTGCCCGGGTTCGCCGAAAGAAAAAAGAAAATCAACGATGGTGCTTTCGAGCTGACGGTCGCGCATCTCGAGTTCTTCGATGGTGTGGTTCCAAGTGATGCGACACCATCGGAGGGTCACTACGTAGTCCTCTACGATGAGGCGGGCGAAAAGGTGGTTTTCCGTCATCTCCTCGAGCCGACCGAAGATGTCGCATTGGACCAGGAGAGGGCCTATCTGATCGCAGCCGCGGTGGAAGCCAGCAGGAAAAGTTTTGTGGCAGACGGCGCGGAGTTCCTGGCCGACTACTTCACCAGCGAGCACGCGAGCGTACCGGCAGCTGAATTGGCATTCGACCTGGTGAGGGAGGATCGCTTCGAAGACCTTGGCGAAGGTGATGATGAACTGCTCTGGGTCGAATTTGCGGATGAGTTGCACGAGAGGATCCATGGCTTCAGTTATGACATGGAGTCGGTCCTGGCCCCTGCGATGAACGCGCCGACCTTCGCAGAGTGGTGAACATCCATAGGGTGCTCTGCCGCCATCCCGACAACCCAATCCCTGAAACCTGAAACCGCACCTGGAGTCCCACATGACACGCACCCCTGAAGAGAATGCTCTTGACGAGATGATGGAAGAAGAACGCCGCGAGGCTGCTGATGCAGTCGTCCAGAGTATCCCTGCCTTCGTTGCAAACGACTTCATGGAGTACGAGGAATGGGCCGCCTGGGCAGCACCCGTGATAGCCCAGAACGCTGGAAAATTCGCGGTGGAATACCTCCCGGAAATCCATGAGGCTGCCGAGCGGGCGCTGGGCAGGCGCCTGGATAACCGCCTATCGGAAGAGATCGAGACTGCGAAAGCGGAGATCAGCGACACTGATCTCAAAGCGCTCGAGGAAGCTGGCTGGCGCGTGGGCCATGATCCTGAGGGCGAGGTAACGGCCGTCGTCATGTTGGTGCACGACGAACTGGAGCGTGTTTGGCCGCTCTCCGATATCCCCGGCGCCCTCAGAGATATTGGCGCGCCGGTGCCTGGAGAGGCTGACACACCTGGGATGGGCCTTTGATACTGGCTCCGGCCATGGCTGAGCAACCTGGGTTTGTTGAATTCACGGAAAGCTGCTAGGTCTGGGTACACGGCAGCACTTTAAGAACGAGAGATGACGATGACTGACCACGAAGACGCAAAGAAGCCTGATGAGGCCAATGGTGAGCAGCAGGGGCAGAGTGCCCGCGAGCGCTTCATGAGCCCTACGCAGAGCAAACTTCTTCAGGCCGGTATCGATAGCCTGAAGAAGAATGGAGCTGCGTATGACAACCTCAAGAACAGATAGCATCTCGATCGAAGATCAGATGGGCCTCCCGGACGCCCACACGTTGCAGCTCATCCACGACATCGAGCTCGAGCGCTCAGGCGGTCGAGCGGGCATACGGGACATGAACTTGCTCGAGTCCGCCGTTGGCTCGGTTGTCACTGCGATGAGCTTCGATCCCGAGATGGACAAGGTGGATGCGGCGGCAAAGCTCGCGTTTGGCATCATGCGTAATCACCCGTTCACGGACGGGAACAAGAGGACATCGCTGGCGGCCGCCGAGATGACTCTCAAAGGCGCTGGCTATCAGATCGTCGCTGATCCTGATGACATCGCAGACGCGATCGTGGAGTTCGCTGCCAACGCGAAAGGCTACGAGGAGGTCTCTAGGTGGCTCAGGGCCAATGTCGAACTCGACATGGAGTTTGCCTTGGCAGACAGTCCCGCTGTGCTCAAGGCAACGGCTCCGGCGGAAGGCCTGCGCCACTGAGGCGCAGGATTCTGGTCAGTCCCGGGCGCCTTCTCTAGCACCAGGAATTTCAGTGATCCGGCGGTGGGCTTCAGCTTTCAGAGCTTTCGCTTCGGCAGGTGGAAAGCCGAGATCAGCGAAGACGTTGCCTCCGGAGGGGGTCACGTGCTCGATTACAATGGGGTCTGGCATGATGTCTTCCTTTTGCACACACGATCAATGTAGTCGATCCTCGTGAATAAGGATAGGCGTCTCAGGCTCTACAGTGGGCCGGGTGCCGGTGCGACAGAAGAAATTTCAGGATAGAGGTCGAATTCATGGTCGGGCGCGAGGCGCCGGAAGACCTCGATCACATGAGATGCTTCCTCGTCTTCGATGAAGAGTGGGTCCAGAAGGAAGGGGAGGTTTTCAGAGGCATGGCTGCGTCCATCCGCAAGTCCCCACAGGTGAACGGACGAGTGCTTGGTGCCAAAGAAGATCACGAGGGCGAGATCATCTGAAAGTCGGCGGGCGGGATGTTCCTTGCGGCCGCGGGCGGCAAGGTTCGTATATTCGACTCCTAGTGCGGCCTCGAAGTTGGGCATGTCATCACTTGTCATCTCTCGGCCTCTCTAGGTTGTAGCGTCTTGGAATCTCGGAGATCCCCGGACCCGGTTTGCGACTCCATAGGCGCTGGAAGGTCTGACGTAGAGGCTTCATTGTGAGTACGTCCTCGACGCCTCTATTAAAGGCCTGCTCGTCCAGATGTGGTCCGGGTGGGGGAGGCTTGGGGATCATGGTGTGGGGTTTCCAGATTGCGTGGACTGTCGTTGCTGGTGGCACTTGCAGAGGCCATGGGGCCGGCTACAGCGAAGGCCTGATTTCAGGTTGGGATTGATCAGCATGGGGTGCTCCTTGCTCTGGTAAGTGGTTTTGCCCTTGGGAGTGTCGATACCGCCGAACCTTTTGAGCTCACGAGGATGAAGCGCTCGATCTCGTCGGAGACGCCGAAGTGGGCGAGCTGCAGATGGTCTCCGCGACACCCCGAAGTCAGTGTACCAACGTTGGCCAATGCGGCTCTGGCATCTGGTCCATGCCGGGCAATGAGGTAACGCCTCATCTGCGCCGAGATTGCTAGCTGACATCCGGTTTCAGAGCCCTTGGTCAGTAAGTCCCCGTTCTCCTGGCAGAAGGTGAGAAACCGGTCCATATGTGCCTCGGTGTCGGCGGGTAGAGGGAGCTCGCTGCCGATCGCAGGACCTCGCTGGTGCAGAGGCACAAGGCGCAGACCCAGCGCAATTTTCAGGATCCGCTCGGCAATACTCAGGAGAGCCATGTTCAAGGGGTTTTTCAGTGGTGGCATGTCAACGAATTTGGCCGCCTTGCTTAACGAATGGTTAAGGCGTAGCGTGGTTTCGACTTTCAGAGTACCGGTGAGCAAGACCATGGATTGGAGTGACCCTGCACAACGCCTCGAACTTCTCGAAGCCGTCGGCCCTGAGGAGTACGGGCGACGATTAGTGAACCATGAGAGAGCAAGCGTGATCGAGATCGTGAATGGCTACCCGATACGGTTGGCCAAGACCCGATTTGGCATGCTCTTCGCGCTGGGCGGAACCGAAGTCGCCTATAGCTCCCTGGCCCAAGCACGCGAGCAAGCGCGCAAGTTAGGGCCTCGAGTGGCGTGAGCTCATCTTGACTTCGTGATCGAGCCTACAACATCAGGAGGGTCACGGGCCGCCACGCGTCCTTGCCTGACATCCTCGTGGGGAGTGCAACAGGGCGGTCTTTCATAATCCTAGGAGCCACAAGTTCCTTCAATCTTCTCGGAGTATCTTCGTTGCTGGAAGAGGCTTCAGGTCACTTCCAATGCTTTCTCTCAGTGAAACTTGCCGCCGTGCGCATCCAGCGTTCGGCGGTTTTTTTTTGGTGATTTTGCCCGATGTCGAGAAATTTGTTCTTGCAATGTATCCTTATAAAGCGTAGAGCTATCTTCAGCTGCTCGTAGTTTCGGTTCACACTTTATGAGTCAGTTAGTCACTTTCGTAGGTAGACATCGACTAGGCTCCTTCCCTTGGAAGGAGCCTTTTTTCTTCGGAGAATCCTAGGGTTGTGAAGAAGGCTCCAACAGAGCTTTGTCGCATTCAAAACGGCCTCCATCTGACGATGAGCGCCCAGCGCGATGAAGGCCGGCGATGGCCGTAAAATCACATTAATCCATGTCCGATATACCACGTCAGTGGTCTCTCCAAGTGTTGCTGAACGCTTGAGTAATCGGGCGTGGCCGCTTGAAGAACATGTCGAAAGGAAAGACAAAGATGAAACCTAAAGTGTACTCCAAACCCAACTGTGTGCAGTGCACCGCAACGACCCGGGCGCTTCGTTCGAAGGGCATCGACTTCGATGTCGTTGACTTGACCGAAGACAGTGAAGCGATGACGAAGGTGACCGAACTTGGGTATCGTCAGGCACCAGTGGTGATGGCCGGCGAAAGCCATTGGTCGGGCTTCCGTCCGGACCTGATCGCGCAGATCGCCTGATCGCCAGCTGTGGGTGAGATCGTCTATTTCTCATCCCGCTCAGGGAACACGCATCGTTTCGTGCAAAGCCTCGGCCTGCATGCGGTGCGTGTTCCTCGTTTGGAGACCGAGCCCTTCCCAGAGGTCTCACGTCCGTACGTGCTGATTACCCCGACGTATGCGGATGGCGAGGGTAGAAAGTCTGTTCCCAGGCAGGTTATCCGGTTTCTGAACGCTCCTGAAAGACGTGGATTGCTACGTGGGGTTATTGCGTCCGGCAATCGGAACTTCGGGGCGAACTTCGCTTTGGCAGGAGACGTCGTGGCGCAGAAATGTGGAGTGCCGGTGCTCTACAAGTTTGAACTTGCGGGAACTGACGCAGACGTCGCCCGCGTAAAGCAAGGATTGATGGAATTTTGGAAAAACTGAATTTTGAAGGCGACCCCACACCTGCGGGGCAAGAGCTCGACTACCACGCGCTGAATGCGATGCTGAACCTCTATGATGCGGACGGCAATATCCGGTTTGACGCCGATCGCCAGGCTGCCCGGCAATACTTCCTGCAGCATGTGAACCAGAACACCGTGTTCTTCCACTCGCTGACAGAGAAGCTCCAGTACCTGGTCGACGAGGGCTACTATGAGCCGGAGGTGCTCGAGCAGTATGAGCCGGAGTTCCTGCAGTCTCTCTGGGATGGCGCCTATGCCCAGCGCTTCCGGTTTCCCACGTTCTTGGGTGCCTTCAAGTACTACACCTCCTACACTCTGAAAACGCGCGACGGTAAGCGCTACCTCGAGCGCTACGAGGACCGCGTTGTCATGACGGCGCTGGCCCTCGCGCGCGGGGATGAGGAACTGGCCCGCTCGTTCGTCGAAGAAATTCTCTCCGGCCGCTTCCAGCCGGCAACACCGACCTTCCTGAACGCCGGCAAGAAAAGCCGCGGTGAGCTGATCTCCTGCTTCCTGCTGCGCGTCGAGGACAACATGGAAAGCATCGGTCGCTCGATCAACTCTGCACTGCAGCTCTCCAAGCGCGGCGGTGGTGTCGCCCTGATGCTGACCAACGTTCGGGAATCCGGTGCGCCCATCAAGGGCATCGAAAACCAGTCTTCGGGCGTCATTCCGGTGATGAAGCTCCTCGAGGACAGCTTTTCTTATGCCAACCAACTTGGCGCACGTCAGGGGGCAGGGGCCGTCTACCTGAACGCCCACCACCCGGACATCCTGAAATTCCTCGACACCAAGCGTGAGAACGCGGACGAGAAAATCAGGATCAAGACCCTGTCGCTCGGCGTGGTGATCCCGGATGTGACCTTCGAGCTCGCCAAGCGCAATGAGCCCATGTATCTCTTCTCGCCCTACGACGTCGAAAAGGTCTATGGCGTGCCGTACTCGGAGATTTCGGTCACCGAGAAGTACGAGGAGATGGTCGAGGACAAACGCATCCGGAAGACCAAGATCAACGCGAGGGAGTTCTTCCAGACGCTCGCTGAAATCCAGTTCGAGAGCGGCTATCCCTACATCATGTTCGAGGACACGGTGAACGAGGCGAACCCGATCGCCGGCCGCGTCACCATGTCGAACCTGTGCACGGAAATTCTGCAGGTCGCGGAGGCTTCGGAATACAACGCCGACCTGAGTTTCTCGAAGCTCGGAGCCGACATCTCGTGCAACCTCGGATCGCTCAACATCGCCAAGACGATGGATGGCCAGGATCTCGGTCGCACGGTGTCCTCCGCCATTCGTGCGTTGACCGCGGTCTCTGAAATGTCGGCGATCGACTCCGTGCCCTCTGTCCGTCGTGGCAACGACGATAGCCGGGCAATCGGGCTTGGGCAAATGAACCTGCACGGCTTCCTGGCGCGCGAGCACATCCACTACGGCAGCGAAGACGCGATCGAATTCACGTCCGTCTACTTTGCGGCCGTTGCCTATCACGCGATCCGCGCATCGTGCGATCTTGCCAAAGAGAAGGGCGCCACGTTCAAGGGGTTTGAGAACTCCAAGTACGCGGACGGAAGCTTCTTCGAGAAGTACGTCAGCCGCGACTGGCTTCCTACCCGAGAGCGCGTGAGCGAGCTGTTCGAGTTCATCAGCCTGCCGACCCGGGCCGACTGGGAAACTCTGAAAACGGACGTGATGAAGTACGGCATCTACAACCGCAACCTTCAGGCGGTGCCGCCGACCGGTTCGATCAGCTACATCAACAATTCGACCTCCTCGATCCACCCGATCGTGTCGAAGATCGAGATCCGCAAGGAAGGCAAGATCGGCCGCGTCTACTACCCGGCGCCGTTCATGGACAACGACAACCTCGAGTACTACCGCGATGCCTATGAGATCGGTCCTGAGGCGCTGATCGATGTCTATGCCGCGGCGACCGAGCACGTGGACCAGGGACTGTCGATGACGCTCTTCTTCCCGGCGGAGGCAACCACCCGCGACATCAACCGGGCGCAGATCTACGCATGGAAGAAGGGAATCAAGACGATCTACTACATCCGCCTGCGCCAGGCCGCCCTTGAGGGTACCCAAGTCGAGGGCTGCGTCTCCTGCAGTCTCTGATCCATCAGAACGCCAGCGCGGCCGGGTAGGCCGCGCATTTACCCCGGGTTGCTCTCTCCATGCGGAAATGACGGCCCGGGCCCCCACAAGATTTCAAACCGAAAGCAACCCATGACTGACATCAAGATCCCCCGCGCGATCAACTGGAACCGCCTTCAGGACGACAAAGACCTCGAAGTGTGGAACCGGCTCACCGTGAACTTCTGGCTGCCGGAGAAGGTGCCGCTGTCGAACGACGTGCCGAGCTGGGCGACCCTCAGCGAAGCAGAGCGTCAGCTCACCATTCGCGTGTTCACCGGCCTGACCTTGCTCGACACCATCCAGAACAGTGTGGGCGCCCCGGCGATGATGCCCGATGCGCAGACACCTCATGAAGAGTCTGTGCTGACCAACATTGCCTTCATGGAGGCCGTGCATGCGCGCAGCTACAGCTCGATCTTCTCGACGCTGTGCTCGACCAAGGAGGTGGATGAAGCCTTTCGTTGGTCCGAAGAGAACCCTCACCTGCAGGCGAAGGCCCGGGCCGTGCTCGAGACCTATGCGCCGTCGGGAGACCCGCTCAAGCGCAAGATCGCGTCCGTCTTCCTCGAGAGCTTCCTGTTCTACTCGGGCTTCTACCTGCCGATGTACTGGTCGAGCCGGGCGAAGCTGACAAATACGGCCGATCTCATTCGCCTGATCATCCGGGATGAGGCCGTTCACGGCTACTACATCGGCTACAAGTTCCAGAGGGCCCTGGAGCGGGAAACGTCAGAGCGCCAGCAGGAGCTGAAGGACTACGCTTTTGGTCTTCTGTTCGAGCTCTACGAGATCGAGACCAGGTACACCGAGGAGCTCTATGACGACATCGGCCTCAGCGAAGAGGTGAAGTCCTTCCTGCACTACAACGCGAACAAGGCCCTGCAGAACCTTGGTTTCGAAGCGCTGTTCCCGTCAGAGGCCGCGGAGGTGAACCCGGCAATCATGGCCGCTCTGAGCCCCGACAGTGAGAACCACGACTTCTTTTCAGGATCGGGCTCGAGCTACGTCATCGGCAAGGCCGTGGCCACCGAAGATGAAGACTGGGACTTCTGAGGACAAAGTGTAATAAATCTGACCTCGGCGATGCAGACGCCGCCGAGGTCTTCACGGCATGTGTCCCGGATGTTGACCAGGGCGGAGGCCATGGCCGGACATATGCTTCGCAACTGAGTAGACCGCATCGCCCCCTTCCATGAAGTTGTGGTCGGCGAACTGTCATGGCGGGAGGGGTGCTTCGGTAATCCCCCCATTTTTGCGGGGGCTTGGTCGTAGACTTTACGCGGCCATCTTCAGTTTCTGGGCGGGTGTCATGCCGCCATTGCCCATGTTGGGGCGCTCGTTGTTGTAGGACCAGAGCCACTCGGTGGCAATCTGCTGCACCTCGTCGATGCTCTCGAAGATATGGAGGTCCAGCCATTCATGCCGGACCGTTCGGTTGTAGCGCTCGACGTAAGCGTTCTGCTGCGGTTTCCCGGGCTGGATGTGTGCCAGGGCGATGCCCTTTTGCTCGGCCCATTCCATGAGGGTGCCGCTGATGTATTCCGGGCCATAGCACGTCGGGAAGAAGCGCTGTTTTGAGGTTATGGCCGCGCGCGCAGCCCTCAAATAGCGCAGCGTGTGGCCATAACCGGTCGCAGGTCTCAATGCGGATCCCCGGCAGCACCGGCGAAAGCCAGCGGGTCGAGATCTCGATCCAGTAAGCGCGGCTGCCGCGCTGCCATGCGGCGGGGCGTCGGTCGTGATCAATGAGAAAGGGCCGCGCAGCATCGCCGCGCGGCCCCTTTTCTTGTCCTGTGAAGGTCCTCAGTTGTCGCCGGGGGTCTCGCTGCCCTCCGCGACGACATGGAAGGGCTGGGTCGCGCCCGATTTCGACTCGCCCAGATAGATCGTCTGGTGCGGGAAGGGGATCTCGATGTTGCGGGCGTCGAACACCTCTTTCAGCACACCGTTATAGGCCCGGCCAACCCCCCACTGGGTGCCCGGCACGCACTTGATCCGCGCCCGCACCACCACGGCGCTGTCGCCGAAGGCATTGATGCCGAACCACTCCAGATCGCCCATGATGTTGGCCGCCTGCTCGGGATCGGCGCGCAGCTGCTCGAAGGCGTCGAGCATGGCCTGCTTCACCTCGTCGATGTTCTCGCGGTAGGCCACGCCCATGTCGCAGACGAAGTAGCCGAACTCGCGCATGAAGTTCGTGACCATGTCCACCGACGAGAACGGGATCAGGTGGTAGGCGCCGCTGACGTCGCGCAGGCTCACCGAGCGGATGGTCAGCTTCTCGACTACGCCGGTGGTGCTGCCGGCGGTGACCACGTCGCCCACGTTCATCGCGTTCTCGAACTGGATGAAGATGCCGGTGATGATGTCCTGCACCAGTTTTTGCGCACCGAAGCCGATGGCAAGGCCCAGCACCCCGGCCGAGGCGAGCAACGGCGCGATGTCGAGACCGATCTCGGAGAGCACGAACATCAGCGTGATGACGACCAGCGCGATGGTTGCGGCATTGCGCAGCAGCGTCAGCAGCGTCTGCTCGCGCGAGGTCGCCACGGTGCCGTATTCCGGGTTCAGGCGATAATCGACCCACGAGGTCATGCCGACCCAGATCGCGAAGGACACGAGCAGGACCGCCACGACCGAGAACACCGTCGCGGTGAACTCGCGCCCGAACTGGCCGGCCATCCACGCCCTCAGGTCGATCACGCTGATGGCGTTGAGGGCGAAGATCACCACGAGGGCGAAGATCACCAGCCGCAGCACGAAGAGCGCCTTCGGCACGAAGGTGTTCAGCCGCCGCTGCAGCGCCGGCAGGCGGGCGTTGACGGTGTCGGGAAGCTGCACGCCGTTGACCATGGTCCGGGTCATCACCCCCGCGACCGCCACACCGAGGATCGCCACCAGAAGCACCTGACCGGAGTTGATCAGCGACAGGAAGGCGGCGTCGCCGGGCTGGACCAGCACCAGCACCAGCATCACCAGCAGGTAGATCAGGGCCGGGATGTGCCAGTTGCGCGCCAGCACCTGAAGCCCGCCACGCTTCTTCTTGGGCGTTTCGGGCGTGCCCATCGGGAACTCTTCGCTGGCCGGGGTCTCGACCGGTTCGCCCTGTTCCTCGAGATGGGATTCGCGCACCATGTCGGCTTTGCTGCGGCCACCGCGCTCGAGCCAGTCGGCCACCGGTCGGCGGTTGCGCAGCACCATCCAGATCGCAAGCCCCACCACGATCACCGCGATCAGCGCCGAGACGGCGCGGCCCGCGGAGGCCGAGATGCTGGCGTTGAGGATCGGCACGATCAGCAACTGGCCGTAGCCCACGATCCCGACCATGAAGTTGAGCCGCGACCCGAGGTATTTCGCGGAGCCGTCGGAGATCGGCAGCGGACGCAGGCTGCTCGAGGCCGGCGACACGATCAGGCGCACGCCCACCTTGGCCAGCTCGACCAGCAGGAAGGCGTTGAGATAGAGCGTCTGGCGAATTCCGATCTCGCCGAAATTGCCAAGGAACAGCGTCGCGATGAGATAGCCGGCAGCCCAGGCGACGATCACGATCAGCGCGTCGATCAGGGCGGAGGCGATGAACAGCAGCGTCGTGCGCAGGGCGCCGCTGGCCTCGGCCTTGGCGTCCATCCGGGCATAGAGCGATTTGCCCATCCAGCGCAGCGCGAGGAACACCGCCACCGTCACGACGATGATCAGGGCCAGTTGCTTTGCGGCTTCGAGCAGCACGCCGGCCTCGCCGCCGCTCAGGCCCTCGAAGACCATCGGGGCGCGAATGATCTGGGTCCAGGCGGTTTCGAGGCCCGAGGCGATGTCCTGCGCGGCCTCCTGAGTGATCAGCGCGATGCGCCGGCTGAACGAAAGCGCCTCGGGCGGGGTGGCCCCATCGGCGGCGAGGGTCTCGACGATCTGGTCGTCGACCGGTGCGTCGGCCTCGCTCTGCGCGGCGCGAAGTTCGTCGATGAGGGCGGCCCGGCTGTCGTCGTTCTCGATGACGTCGAGGAGCAGGTCGAGATTGCTTGGGGCGGGCTCGGAGGCCGTGGCCTCCTGTGCCAGCATCGGGTGTGGAAGGATGGCGCTGCAAGCAAGCGCCACGAGGAACAGCATCGCTGCGGTCCAGCGTCTCGGAAAGGTCATGTCACCACGTTTCTTCCTGCATTCCCCAAGTGGCGTGTCGTTTGAGGTGAAGATCGCCTGTATCCGAGCGCTAGACAAGGATTTTCTGCCGCAAGCGGCACCTGCGGTCGCGCAGACTGCTGGATCTGGACGGATCAGACCGCGA
>NZ_JAAGOV010000062.1:0-28917 GCF_010500785.1 Salipiger sp. PrR003 | reverse complement strand
TGCGGACATGCCCTCGAGCGCCTGCCGCTTCCAGGTGTTGATGAGGGTCTGATGCACGCCGTGCTTTGCCACCAGTTAGGCGACCGTCAGCTCACCTCGGATAGCCTCAAGCGCCACCTTCGCCTTGAACTCGGCGCCGTAATTCTTTCGTTTGCCAGCCACGCTGTTCTTCCTCGTCATCGTTGGCGGCAAGCTTAGCAGGGTGTCCAGTTTTCGGGGACCATCTCAGTCTATGACGGCGCCGATCGTCTGCGCTCTTGCTCGGTTTAAATGCGCACGGCGCGCTGCTTTGCACTTCCCAGATGCGCCGCCAACGCCGCTTCCGCGGAGGCCGCATCTCGGGCGATCAGCGCATCGATAAGGGCAAGGTGTTCGTCCATGACGGAAACCACGAGCTCTGGCAGCATCCGCGTGTCTTCGTTGCGGATCAGCCGGATCTTTATCGAATTGGTGCGGTAGATCGCCGAGATGATGTCATTGCCGAGCGCGTCGATCATCCGGTCGTGCATGTCCCAGTCCATCTGCTGCGCGGCGGCCAGAAGCTGCGGATTCACCCCCTGCAACGCCGCCTCGCGTATGTCGAGATGGCGGCGCTGCAAATCTTGAAGTTCGTCGTCTGTCGCGACTGCTGCGAAGTTGCGCACCGCCTCACGCTCAAGCACCGCGCGCAACTGGAACGCGTTGCGGATCAGGCCAACGTCCACCTGAACGATCTGCAATCCGCGGTTCGGCACAGTGCGGATCAGGCCATCGGCCTCGAGCCGTGGGATCATCTCGCGGATCGCACCGAGTGGCATACCAGTGATCTTCACCAGCTCGCGCTGCGACACGAACTGCCCCATCGAAATTTGACGGGACAGAAGCTGTTCGGTGAATGTCTCGTAGGCCTGGTCGCGCAGCGTCATCTCTTTCTCCGTCAGGGAGCCTGTATGGCAGCGAGTTCTTCCACGCGGGGGGCCAGTGCGGCAACCACTGACGCGTCGGCAGGCTGCAGGGGCGCGCGGGTGCGTTGCCATCCGTCCTCGTCGCGGGCAGCGCCGACGAGCGCCTTGACCAGCGGCGTCACCGGGACCTGCACAATCTCGTCCACGAGGGAATCCAGTGCGGGCTGTGGCTCGCCCGCGTGCACGAGGCGCCGCATCATCCCGGGGAGCAAGTTGGCCATGCCGCTGATCGCGCCGGCACCACCGAGCGGGGCCGCGCGGGCAAGCAGCCGCTCGTCACCGATCAGGATCGCCAGATCGTCCATCGGCAAGAGCGCCGCCGCGTGATCCCAACGGCCCGCGCTATCCTTGACGCCGTAGATCGCCGCGCCGCATGCATCCTTCAGGCGGCGCACCAGCGGCGCGTCGAAGCTCACGCCGGTGACCTGCGGGATATGGTAGAGGATGATCTCGGGGCTGGCGTCGCCAAGGCGCGCGACAAATTCCGTCACCCAGGTGAAGAGCGCATCGTCGGTGATGCCCTTGAAATAGAACGGCGGCGCCAGCAGCAAGCGCGAAGCCCCGCCACTCAAAGCGGCGCGGGCCTGCGTCTCTGCGGTCTCGGGATCACAGGCTGCGATGCCGACCGTGATCCTGTCGGCGGGCACGCCCGCGTCTTTCACAGCCTCCAGCATCGCCGCGCGCTCGCTCATGCCAAGCGAGGCGCCTTCGCCCGTGGTGCCATAGAGCGTAATCCCGTCCACCCCCTGCCCCACGACATCGGCGGCGTGCGCCGCCAGCCGCGCAAGATCCACCGATCCGCTTTCGGTGAACGGTGTCACCATGGCCACCGAGACCCCGAAAAGATGGGCACGGGGCGCGCTCTTGGCGCTCTGGTCAAGGGTCAAAGGGGCGGACATGTGTTTCTCCGAGGCTGAATGCATGACTGACATGTTGGTGGGTTGACAGTGATATTGCAAGCTGTAAATTTCGAAGCAGTTGGTGCCCTAGAGGAGGAGTGCGCTGCATGGACGGAGGAGTCCCCAATCCTGCATGCCAGCCGGAGGCCTTGGCCGCGATGCTGTCCGGACTGCCCGAGATCGCGCGCGCTGCGCTTGTCGATCCGGTGCCGCCGCGCAACTGGAACGACTGGTCAGCGCTCGCGCCGGAAGCGCCTGCCGCGCTGTTCTGTCCACGCTCTGCCGAACAGATTTCGGCGATCCTCGCCGCCGCCAATGCCGCACGCGTTCCGGTGGTGCCGCAAGGCGGTTTGACCGGGCTTTGCGGCGGAGCGCGCCCGATCGCGGGCGGCATTGCGCTGTCGCTTGAGAAAATGGTCGGCATCGAGGAAATCGACGAGGCATCTGCCACGATGACGGTGCTCGCGGGAACACCGCTTGAGACCATCCAGAAGGCCGCCGCCGAGCGCGGGCTGTTCTTCTCGCTCGACCTCGGCGCGCGCGGTTCCTGCGCCATCGGCGGCAATGCCGGGACCAATGCGGGCGGCAATCGGGTGATCCGCTACGGCATGATGCGCGACCTCGTGCTCGGTGCCGAGGTGGTGCTGCCCGATGGCACCATCGTCAACGCGCTGTCCAAGCTCATCAAGAACAACACCGGCTACGACGTGCGGCAGCTGTTCATCGGCTCGGAGGGCACGCTTGGGGTGATCACCCGCTTGGTGCTTCGCCTGCACCCTGCCCCCGGCTGCACCCATGCAGCGATCTGCGGCCTGTCGGATTATGGCAAGGTGGTCGATCTGCTGCGCGGCGCACGGCGCAAGCTGGGACCGACGCTTTCCGCATTCGAGGCGATGTGGCCAGACTACTGGCAGGTGGCCTGCGCTGTGCCGGGGGTGCGCGATCCGCTCGAGGGGACCCACGCCCATACCGTGCTGATCGAGGCGCAGGGCACCGACGAAGAGATCGACGGGCCGCGCTTCATGGCCTTTCTCGAGGCGATGTTCGAGGAAGGGGTGATCGAGGACGCAGCGATCTCGCAGAGTCTCTCGGACGTGCAGTCCTTCTGGAGCGTGCGCGATGCCTGCGCCGAATTCAAGACCACGCTGGGGCCGCACCATGCTTATGACGTCGGCCTGCCTACGGGACAGATGGACGCCTTTGCCGATGCCTGCCGCGACGCCGTGGCCGCGGCGGTGCCCGGAGGTCGGTCGGTCTATTACGGCCATATCGGCGACGGCAACCTGCACCTGCTGGCTTGGGTGCCGGGGGCAGAACCGCAGCCGGGCGAGGCGCTCGATGAGGCGGTCTATGCCACGGTGCGCGCTTTCGGCGGCTCGGTTTCCGCCGAGCACGGCATCGGCACGACCAAGAAGAAATATCTCGAATTCTCCCGCACTCCGGAGGAACTGGAGGTGATGCGCCGGGTCAAACACGCACTTGATCCCAACGGCATCCTCAACCCCGGCAAGGTGATCGACGCATGAGACTGCTCCGCGCACTAGAGGCGCATTTCGAGCGCGCCATCCTTGCCATCATCCTTTTCGCGCTGGTCGCGATCCTCGCCGCGCAGGTGGTGTTTCGCTACATCGTTGGCTCGCCGCTGGTGTGGTCCGAGGAACTGGCCCGCTACCTTCTGGTCTGGTGCACTTTCATCGGCGTGAGCCTCGCGGTGCGCGAGGGACGCAATATCTCGGTCGATCTGCTGCCGGTGCTCTGCGGCACGCGCTGGCTGCGCGCCTTCGCGGTGCTGGCGCTGCTCGGCTCCGGGCTCTTCTTCGCGCTGATGGTCTGGTACTCGGTGCCCCTCACCCAGCGGATCGCGAAGATCGGACAGGCCTCGCCGGGGCTGGGGATACAGATGTGGCTGGTCTACCTCGCGGTGCCGGTCGGCATGGGCATGGCCTTGCTGCGCGCCCTTCAGGCGCTCTGGCTGCTGGTCCGCGACGGGGCCGTTCCGGGCCTTGACCTGACGGACGAGCACGCCGTCATCCACGAAGACGTGTAGGGGGCCCTGATGCTTGCCGTTTATTCTCTTGGCTTCTTTATCGTCGTCTTGCTGCTGAGCATTCCGGTTGCCTTCGCGCTCGGATACGCGGCGCTGCTGCCGGGCTGGCTTGGCGCTCCGACCAACCCGGGGCAAGTGGTACGCTCGGTGGTCACTGCGCTCGACAGCTTCCCGCTGTTGGCAGTCCCGCTGTTCATCTTGGCGGGCGAGATCATGACGCAGGGCGGGCTGGCCCGCCGCCTGTTCAGCTTTGCGGACGCGGTCTTTGGCCGGTTCCGCGGCGGTTTGGCGATGTCTACCGTGGCGGCCTGCATGCTGTTCGGAGCGATCTCCGGCAGCTCGCCCGCGACGGTGGCGGCGATCGGCTCCATGGCGGTGCCCTTGCTGGTGGCGCGCGGCTACGACCTTCGCTTCGCGACCGCATTGGTCACCGCGGCGGGCACGCTCGGCGTCATCGTCCCGCCCTCGATCCCGATGATCATCTACGGCATGTCCGCGCAAGTCTCGGTCTCGGCGCTGTTCATTGGCGGCATTGGACCGGCCCTTGTGATTGGCGCGCTGCTGATGCTCTACGCCCATTTCTACGGGCGCAAGCACGCCGCGCGGATCACCTCTGACGCCGGAACGGTGAGCGCTGCGAAAGCCTTCCGCCAAAGCTTTTGGGCCCTCGTCGCGCCTGTCTTCGTGCTGGGCGGCATCTATGCAGGGGCGTTCACCCCGACCGAGGCAGCGGCCATCGCCTGCGTCTACGGCGGCTTTGTCGCCATGGTGATCTTCCGCGAGCTTTCGCCGTCCGATCTGGGGCGCGTGCTGGTCAACACAGGGCTGACCATCGCACCGATCCTGATCATCGCCGGAACCGGGGCGGCGCTTGGCCGGGTGCTGACACTGCTGCAGGTGCCTGCCGCCATCGGCGAGTTCATCGGCGGCGCGATTGACGAGCGGATCATCCTGCTGCTGCTCATCAACGTGATCCTGCTGGGCGTTGGCATGGTCATGGAAACGCTCTCGGCAATCATCGTATTGACCCCGATCCTGCTGCCCGTGCTCGCCCCTTACGGCGTCGATCCGGTGCATTTCGGACTGATCATGGTGGTCAATCTTGCGATCGGCTTTGCGACGCCGCCGGTGGGGGTGAACATCTATGTCGCGAGCGGCATCACCAAGCTTTCGGTGATCCAGATCTGCCGCGGCCTCGTGATCCCCATCGCCTTGCTTATCATCGGCCTTCTGGTCGTCACCTATTGGCCGGGGCTGACGCTCTGGCTGCCAAGTCTCGCCGGTTGACGACCGCCGAGCGCAACACCCACAGGGAGGACACCACCATGAACTTGAAGACGCTTTCGGTTTCAGCACTGCTCGCGCTTGGCGCAGCGATGCCCGCCGCCGCCGCCGATTATACGATGATCCTCGCGCATACGCTCAACGACAAGTCGCACCCGCTCTACCAGGCGTTCGACAAGATCGAAAAGGACATCGAGGAAAAGTCCGAAGGCCGTATCGACGTGCAGCAGCAGGGCGGCGGCGCCCTGGGCGGCGACCGCGAGCTCATGGAATCGCTGATGCTCGGCGACGTGCAGTTCGTGCCCACCTCGACCTCGGGCGCGGTGCAGTTTGTGCCGGAATTCGCGGCATTTGAAATTCCCTACGTGTTCCCGACCGACACCATGCGCCTGCGCAAGATCCTCAACGACAGCGAGTTCTCGGCCTTCCTCGACGGAAAGCTGGCAGAGAAAGGCATCAAGTTCGGTCTGTTCCACAACGCTGGCTTCCGGCAGCTCACCACCTCCAAAGTAGCGGTGCATACGCCCGAGGACATCAAGTCGAACAACCTGCGTATCCGCGTACCCGAAAACCCCTATTCGGTCGCGACTTGGGAAGCCATTGGCGCCGCCCCGACCCCGATCGCGTTCCCCGAGCTTTACGGCGCGCTGCAGCAGAACGTGGTGGACGGTCAGGAAAACCCTTTCGGGCACATCCTCTCGCAGCGGTTCTACGAGGTGCAGAAGTACCTGACCACAACCAGCCACATCCTGCTGGCCAACGTGAACCTCATCAACAAGGAGTGGTATGACAGCCTGCCCGAGGACTTGCAGCAGGTGGTCGACGAGGTGCTTGTGGACGCTGCCAATTTTGAGTGGGACGTGCAGGACGAAATGCTGAGCGAGCAGCGGGCGCAGATCGCCGAGCATATGGAGATCATCGACCTCAGCGAAGACGAACTGCAGCAGTTCCGCGATGCGACCGCGCCCCTGCAGGACATGGTGCGTGAGAATATCGGCGACGAGGCCGTGGACTCGCTGCTGAGCGCGATCAACGCCAACAGCTGATGCGATACAGGCGCGGGGCGGCAGTTCGCCTGCCCCGTGCCATCGCCGATACGAGCTTGCTCACTGGGATGTTGAGCGGAGTGGAACCGGCAACCAGCGTCACTTCGCTGCGACGCTCTCCGCTGCTGATCGGGGTCGCGGTGGTGGTTCTCGCCCCCTACTGCGCACACTGGCCCAGACGCAAAATTCCTGAAGGGAGCCCTGTATGACCATCACCGCATCCACGCCCCGGCCGGTCGGCGATACCGGGCTGACCCTGACCGCCCTTGGCATCGGCTCGGCACCGCTTGGCGGCCTCTATGCCGATGTTTCGCGAGACCAGGCGCTGGCCACGCTTGAATGCGCTTGGAACCTTGGCATCCGCTATTTCGACACCGCACCGATGTATGGGCTCACCCGCGCGGAGCATCTCGTCGGGCACGTTCTGCGCGAGAAGGACGACAGCTACGCGCTCTCGACCAAGGTGGGCCGGCTGATGACCACTGAGCGGCACGGTCGGCCACTCCCCCCCGAACCGCCGAAGAACCCGCTCGATCCGGGCTTCGTCAACGCCCTGCCCTTCCGCGAGGTCTTCGACTATTCGTATGACGCCATCATGCGAAGCTATGACGACAGCCAGCAACGCCTCGGCCTGCGCCGGATCGACCTGCTCTATGTCCACGACATCGGCCCGGTCACCCACGGCGAGGCGAACGCCCATCATTGGAACGCCCTGACCAAGGGCGGCGGCTTCCGCGCCCTTCAAGAGCTGAAATCTGCTGGCGACATCAAGGGCTTCGGGCTTGGCGTCAACGAATGGGAGGTGATCCGCGACGCGCTGGAGGAAACCGACCTCGATTGCTGCATGCTGGCTGGGCGCTATTCGCTTCTTGACCGCGATGCCGAAGACAGCTTCCTGCCGATCGCGCAAAAGCGTGGTGTCGCGCTGGCGCTTGGCGGGGTCTATAATTCCGGCATTCTCGCTGCACCCAAGGGCGGGCGGCGCAAGTTCAACTATGCCGACGCACCTCCCGAGATCATCGCCCGCGTCGAGGCGCTTCGCGAGGTCTGCGACGGCTACGGCGCGCCATTGGCCGCCGCAGCGATCCGCTTCCCCATCCGGCACCCTGCTGTCACCTCTGTGGTGATCGGCGCCAAGACCCCCGAGCAGCTTCAACAGAATGTCGACTGGTTCGGTACCGAATTGCCGGACGGCCTCTGGTCCGATCTCGAAGCCGCGCTTCTCGCGACCAAAGGCCACTAACAAAGGGTTTCGACAATGCTCAAAAGTATCGACCCGCTGCTCACCGGGGACCTTCTCGCCATCCTGCGCGACATGGGGCACGGCGACGAAATCGTCCTGACCGACGCCAACTTTCCGGCGGCCGCCTTGGCCCGGCGCCTGATCCGCCTGCCGGGCATCGGTGTTGACCGCGTCGCCGAAGCAATTCTTTCGGTCATGCCCCTCGACGATTTTGTCGTTGCCCCTGCCGCCGCCATGTCTTCTCCCGACGGTCGCCCGCCGATCTACGATGACTTTGATCGCATCCTTTCCGGTGCGGCAGGCGCGCCGGTCACGATGGAAGAGATTGACCGCTTTGCTTTCTACGACCGCGCAAAGACCGCCTATGCCATCGTGGCGACGGGCGAACGGCGGCTCTACGCCAACCTCATTCTCAAGAAAGGAGTCCTGCGGGCATGACGATCGACGCCCATCAGCACTTCTAGCAGATCGATCGCGGAGACTACGCTTGGATGACGCCGGACCTGACCCCGCTCTTGCGTGACTTCGGGCCCGAAGACTTTGCGCCCCTGATGGCCAAGGCCGGGATCGAACGAACCATTGTCGTGCAGGCAGCGGAGACCGAAGCGGAGACCGATTTCCTGCTCGAAATCGCCGCCCGGTCCGATTTCGTCGCGGGCGTGGTGGGCTGGCTCGAAATGACGTCCCCGGATTTCGCCAGGCGGCTCGAACACTACATGAACCAGCCGAAGTGGGTGGGGCTCCGGCCGATGCTGCAGGAGCACGATCCCACTCTCATCACCTCGGACGCCTTCCGGGCCGCCCTCTCGGAAGTCGCGCGCCGCAGCGTGCCTGTCGACATCCTGACCTTCCCCCGGCATCTGCCGGCGCTCTTGCAGGTGCTGCCCGACGTGCCCGGTCTGCGCGGCGTTGTCGACCATATGTCAAAGCCGGACATGACCACCGGCGAATTCGGGCAATGGGGGCAGGACATCACCCGCATCGCCGCACACCCGAACCTTTCGTGCAAAATCTCGGGCGTGGTGACTGAGGCAGGGGCGGATTGGACCGCAGAACGCATCCGCCCCTTCCTGAGCCACGTGGCACGGGCCTTCGGTCCCAACCGGCTGATTTTCGGAACCGACTGGCCGGTGTGCACGCTCGCCGCGACCCATTCAGAGGTCACCGAACTGGCCTGCGCGCTGCTATCGGACCTCTATACGTCCGAAGACCTCACCAAGATCTTCGAAACCAATGCTGCGGAGTTCTACCGGCTGCCTGCACCCTGATCTGCCCGATACCACGCTTCAATGCTTGGCTTGGGCACAGCGCCTTGCTCAGGCCCTTATCCCGTGGGGTGAACCTCGATAGAAGGCTGGAGTTTGTCGAGACACTCACACGGCGGGGCGTCTCATCACGCGATCACGACGCACATTCCACCGGCAGAGATCCAAACATCAATGCACGAGCAGACGCCGGAAAGGACGTTACCATGCACGGCACGACACGGATCTTCACCCGCACGGCAAACACCTAATCTTAGGCGAATGGATCGCCACCAAAGCGCAATCTTCCTCCCAGGCCGTTACCGGCCCGGTGCACCAGTTCCCCGTCCGCACCCTTGATCTGGTTGATCAGGCCTTCAAGGCCGCCGAAGACGCTACGGCTACGCCAGCGGCGAGAGCAGCGCGAAATTCCTCGAGGCCATCGCCGACGAGATCGAGGTGCGCGGCGAGATGACAACCGAGATTGGCCGTTGGAAAACCGGCCGGCCCGAAGGCCACCTGCAGGGCGAGGGTGGCCGCAGCACCGGCCAGCTGCGTTTGTTCACTGAACGCATCCTGAAGGGCGATTATCTCGACATCCGCCATGATGAGGCTCTGCCCGAACGCCAGCCGCTGCCGCGCCCCGACATCAAACTGGTGCATCGCCCGACCGGCCTGGTTGCCGTCATTGGTGCCTCGAACTTCCCGCTCGCTTTCTCCACTTCGGGTGGTGACACCGCTGCCGCGCTGGCCGCGGGCTGCCCTTGGTCGTCAGGGGCCACGGCGCGCACCCCGGCACCGGCGAAATCGTCGCAGAAGCGATCCTCGCCGCGATCGAGAAGACTGGCATGCCCAAGGGCGTCTTCCCGCTGGTGCAGGGCGGCAAGCGCGACGTCGGTCAGGCGCTGGTGCAGCACCCGCTGATCAACGCCGTGGTTTTCACCGGCTCGCTGGGCGGCGGTCGCGCGGTGTTTGATCTCTGCGCGCAGCGCGACGTGCCGATCCCCTTCTTCGGTGAGCTGGGCTCGGTGAACCCGATGTTCATGCACCCCGAGGCGATGAAAGCGCGCGGCGCTGACATCGGCACCGGTTGGGCCGGCTCGCTCACCATGGGCGCCGGCCATTTCTGCACCAACCCCGGCATCGCGGTGGTCGAAACCGGTCCCGAGGGCGACGTTTTCGTGGCCGCGGCTGCCGCGGCGCTGAAGGGCGTCACCACCCAGTGCATGCTCAACGATGGTATTACGCAGACCTATAAGGACGGCAAGTCGCGCTTCGATGGCCGCAATGCCGTGAAACCGTGCAGCCGGTGCTTGTCACCGACAGCGAGGACCGCAACGCGCTGCCCAACCTTTTCGAGACCGACGCCGCCAATTACCTGCAGGGCCACGCGCTTGACGAAGAGGTCTTCGGCCCGCTCGGCCTAGTGGAGCGTGTTTCGGGTCCGGACGAAATGAACCAACTGGCGCGCGGCTTCGAAGGCCAGTTCACCGCGACGCTCCATATGGACGAGGGGGACACCGCCCCGGCGCAGCGCCTGATGCCGGTGCTCGAGCGCAAGGCGGGCCGGCTGTTGATCAACGGTTCCCCACCGGCGTCGCGGTCCGCGAGGCGATGGTGCAGGGCGGCCCGTACCCGGCCCCGACCAACTTCGGCGCGACCTCGGTCGGCACCATGTCGATCCGCCGCTTCCTGCGCCCGGTCAGCTATCACAACCTGCCCGATGCGCTGCTGCCGGTCGATCTGAGTGCAGTCAGCGATATTATCGCTTGCTCAGTCCTTGCAGAATGCACAGTGAACCATCCCTGTGACTCACAAATCAGGGAACATTCGTTGCCACGGACCGAGCCATCAGAGAATTGAACGCGCGACCGTCTTCGACTTGGCTCCGAGGCGCTCCGTTCCGCCGTCTGGGCGCCGGCTGCGCGCGAGCCCTAATCCGGTATTTGGGAGCGTAAGGCAAAAACGTGTGCTTCAAACCTGCCGTCAGGTGCCACTCCAAGGTCGCGCTCGAAGGGAGTCGCGGGACGGCAACTCTCAGAAGGCCACAATCAGCGAAAACCCAAAGCAAAAAGGGTCAAACCTTCATAACGCAGGAGCTGAGCTTCCTTGTCATCACGATCGCAAGCGAGCATGGTGTCCACTCTGAGGCGTCGCCCGCCAACGCGAAGATCTCCACGTTTCTAGCGCGTCGGACACTTCGGAACTCGCGAGACCAACTGTATTACGGCTCCAGCAAGGCGGCGTAGGGAGGCCAGATGACGTTTATCGGTATCGACGTGGGAACCGGCAGTGCGCGCGCCGGGGTGTTCGACGAGCGCGGAACGCTGCTCGCCGCCAGCGGGCGCGAGATCACAATGTGGCGTCCCCGTCCTGGCTGGGCACAGCAGAGCAGCGCCGATATCTGGGAGTCGATCTGCGCCGCAGTGCGCGAGGCGGTCGCGGCCTCGGGCGTCCGGCCGGAGGAGGTCGCAGGACTCGGCTTCGACGCCACCTGCTCGCTGGTGCTGGCGGATGCCGCGGACCGGCCCGTCTCGATCGGCCCGGAGGGCGCGGCCGGGCAGGACGTGATCGTCTGGATGGATCACCGGGCGCTCTCGGATGCCGAGGAGATCAACGCCATCGGCGGCGCACCGCTGCGCCACGTCGGCGAAGTGATCAGCCCCGAGATGCAGATGCCCAAGCTGCGCTGGCTCCAGCGCGAGATGCCGCACCGCTTCGCCCGCGCAGCGCACCTGTGGGATCTGCCCGACTGGCTGGTCTGGCGCGCCTGCGGCAGCCGGGCGCGCTCGCTCTGCTCGCTGGTCTGCAAGTGGACCTATCTCGGCCATCTCGGGCTTGAAGGCGAGGGTTGGGATGACGACTTCCTTTCGACGATCGGCCTCGACGCGCTGACCGGCCCCGAGGGCCACGCGCGCATCGGCACCGAGATCGCCACCCCCGGCACCCGGCTCGGCGGGCTGACGGCGCTGGCCGCGGCCGAGCTTGGCCTGCCCGAGGGCATCGCGGTCGGCGCGAGCCTCATCGACGCCTATGCCGGGGCGCTTGGCACGCTGGGTGCGGGTGCCGCGCAGAGCCTCGCAATGATCGCCGGGACCTCGACCTGCCACATCGCGGTGACCGCCGAGCCCGCCTATGTGCCGGGCGTCTGGGGGCCCTATTTCGGCGCGCTTCTGCCCGGGCTATGGGTCAACGAGGGCGGGCAGTCTGCGGCCGGGGCACTCATTGACGCCCTCCTCGCCCGCCATGGTGCCTATCCTTCGCTGAGAGCCGAAGCCTTGGCCGCGGGCCGGCACCCCGCCACCTTGCTCGATGCCCGGCTCTCCGAGATGGCAGAGGATACGGCCACGCTCACCCGTTCGCGCCACGTCCAGCCCGACGCGCATGGCAACCGCTCGCCGCTGGCCGCGCCCTGGCGCAGGGGCGGCATCGACGGAATCACGCTCGACACCGGGCGCGACGATCTCGCGCTCGACTACCTCGCGACGCTGCAGGCGCTCGCCTACGGCACGCGGCACATTCTGGAAGAGATGCGCGCCGCCGGGGCCGCGATCGACAGCATTGTTGTCTCGGGCGGGCTGGCGAAGAACGCGCTCTACCTGCGCGAGACGGCGGATGCCTGCGGTGTCCCGGTGATCGTCCCGGAGGCCCGCGAGCCGGTGCTTCTCGGCTCGGCCATGCTCGGCGCAGTAGCGGCTGGGGCGCAGCGCTCGCTCGCCGAGGCGATGCGCGCCATGGCCCCCGCGGTGGAAGAAATCGCGCCGCGGGGTGGTGCAATTGCCGCCTACCATGACGCAAAGTACCGCGTGTTCCGCCGGATGCAGGCGGATCACGCGGCCTATCGCGAGATAATGGCGGCGGGGTGAAATCCCCTCGCCCTGCCGGGTCACCCGTGCAGGGCGCGCTCGGGCCCCGCGAAACGGGCCCTGGCGAACTGCGCCTGGTGCCAGTGCGGATAGATCAACGGCGGGCGGCTCACCGCGTCGATGCGGGCGAGTTCGTCGTCGCTGAGATCCACGTCGAGCGCGCGCAGGTTGCGCTGCATCTGTTCTGGCGCGCTGGCACCGACCACCAGCGAGGCCACCGCCGGACGGCCCAGCGTCCAGGCCAGCGCCACCTGCGCCGCCTCGACCTCATGCGCGGAACCGATCTCGGCCAGCACGTCGACGATGTTCCACAGCCGATCCCAGTCGCGGATCGGCGGCTCGGTCCAGCCTTTCGCCTGCCGGCTGCCCTCGGCGAAACCGTCGCGGCGGTGCTTGCCGCTGAGCAGCCCGGCGGCGAGCGGGCTCCAGACCGTCACCCCCAGCCCCTGGTCGAGAGAGATCGGCAGCAGCTCGTATTCCGCCTCGCGCGCCTCGACGGTGTAATGGATCTGCTGGGTGACAAATCGCGTCAGATTGTGTCGCTCCGAGGCCATCAGCGCCTTCATCAGCTGCCAGCCAGTGTAGTTCGAGCAGCCGGCGTAGCGGATCTTGCCCTGCCGGGTCAGCGTGTCGAGCGCCTCCATGGTCTCCTCGACCGGGGTCAGCCCGTCCCATTCGTGGATGTGGTAGATGTCGATGTGGTCGGTGCACAGCCGTTTCAGGCTGCGCTCGCACTCGCGGATCAGGTGCCAGCGGCTGGCGCCCTCGTCGTTCGGCCCGTCCCCGATGCGCATCCGCGCCTTGGACGAGATCAGCACCCTCTCGCGCCGCCCCTCGAGCGCCGCGCCGAGGATCTCCTCGGCCAGACCCGTCGAGTACATGTTGGCTGTATCGAGCAGATTGATGCCGTGATCGAGGCAGGTGTCGATGAGCCTTTGCGCCTCGGGCACCCCCTGCGCGCCCACCATGCCGAAATCGCCCTTGCCGCCGAAGGTGAAGCTGCCCATGGCGAGCGCCGAAACCCTCAGCCCGCTGCGTCCGAGTTGCCTGTAATGCATGTTGTCTCCTTCTGTGCGTCGCGGTCGTGGCGGCTGGCTCAGCCCTGCGCCGCATCCCGTGCCACGTCGCGCATGACCTCGATAAGGATCAGCGCCACGGTGCCGCCGGCATCCGGCAGGCCGCGCGATTTTTCCTGGAAGGCCGCCGCTTTGCCGTGCTGCGCAACCATCAGCTTGGTCGCTTCCAGCGCTTCTTCCGCGGCCTCTGCCGCGGCCTCCAGCGCCCCAGAAAGACCCACGTCGCTGCCCTCGAGCGCGGCGGCGATCGGGTCGAGCACGTCGAGTACCGTCTTGTCGCCGAGCTGCGCCTTGCCGCGCTGCGCCACACCGTCCGCATAGGCGCGCCAGAAGGCAGCCGCCTCGGCGGTGCCGAACTGCTCGGCGCCCTCCAGCGCCTTGAAGCCGCGCAGGAAACCGGTGGCCATCAACGTGCCCATGGTCGAGGGCGCGGCCTTGGCCAGCGCCGCCCCCGCCGCCTTCATCTGCCCGGCGACGGACGCGCCCTCGAGCCCCTGCACCGCCTCGTTGGCGGCGGCAAAGCCCTTGGACATGGTGATCCCGAGATCGCTGTCGCCGACCTTGCCGTCGAGCGCGATCAGCGCCTCGCGCTCGGCCGCGAAGCGCTCGGCCCAGGCGGTGTAGAGCGAGCGCATCTGCTCCGCAGTCAGTGCCATGGTCTTATCCCTTGATGTGCTTGAAGAACGGCGTGTTCGCCGGCTCGGCAATCAGCGGCTCCAGCTCGTCGTCGAGGTGCAGCACCGAGATCGACGCCCCGGCCATCTCCATCGACGTGGCAAACTCGCCGAGCCAGCAATGGCGGATCCTCACGCCGCGCTCCTCCATCAGGATCGAGACCCGGCGGAACAGGACGTAGAGTTCCTCGAGCGGCGTGCCGCCGAGGCCGTTGAGCAGGACGGCCACCTCGTCGCCGGAATTGTAGTCGGTCTCGGCGAAGATCTTCGCCATCATCGTGTCGACCACCTCGTCGGCGGGCTTGATCGTCTCGCGCGAGATACCCGGCTCGCCATGGATGCCCATGCCGATCTCCATCTCGTTCTCGCCGATCTCGAAACCGGGCTTGCCCACCTCGGGCACGATGCAGGGCGAGAGAGCTACCCCCATGGTGCGGGTGCGGGCGCGGGCCTTGTCGGCGATGCGGGCGACCTCTTCGAGCGGCAGCATCCGAGCCGCCGCCGCGCCGGCGGCCTTGTAGAGAAAGAAGATCCCGGCCACGCCGCGGCGCTTGTGCTCTTCGCCGACCACCGAGGAGGCGACATCGTCATTGCCCATCACGGTGCGGGTCGCGATGTCCTCCAGCTCGGCCAGCTCGCCGGCCATGTCGAAGTTCATGATGTCACCGGTGTAGTTGCCGTAGAGGTAGAGCACCCCGGCGCCCTGGTCGACGTATTTGGTCACCTCGAGGATCTGGTCCGAGCTCGGCGACTGGAACACCCCGCCCACGGCGCAGCCGTCGAGCATGGTCTCGCCGACGAAGCCGAGGAAAGTCGGCAGGTGTCCCGAGCCGCCGCCGGTGACGATGCCCACCTTGCCGGGCACGGGATTGGCGGTCACGTAGCAGCGCAAGTCGCCTGCGGCATAGGTCACTTCAGGGTGGGCGCGGTAGATGCCGTCGAGCATCTCGTCGACGAAGGCCTCGGGATTGTTGAGAAACTTCTTCATGGGCTCACTTCCGGGTTCGGGATTGCAGTTTACGGCGGCGGGTCACGAAGAAGGCCGCGGCGAGAAGGATGAAGGCGCCGACCACGACGCGCTGCCAGGTCGAGGGGATGCCCACCAGCACCAGCACGTTATTGACTACGGTGATCAGCAGCACGCCCGTGACGGTGCCTAAGACCGAGCCGGTGCCGCCGGTGATCCGCGCCCCGCCCAGCACCACGGCGGCGATCACGCCGATCTCGGTCCCCACGAGGTCGAAGGGATTGGCCATGCGGTTGGCGCAGACGTGCACGATCCCCGCCAGCCCGGCGAGCCCGCCAGCGAATGCGAAGACGAAGAGATGCACCCGGCGCTGGTCGTAGCCGAGCCGAGCCGCCACCTCGGGGTTGCCGCCGGTGGCAAATATCGCGCGGCCCATCAGCGTGCGGTTGAAGATCACCCAAGTCAGCAGCGCGGCGGCCGGGAAGACCAGGAAATACCAGGGCAGCGTCACCGTCGCGCCGTTCGCGGTGGTGACGTCGAACATCGAGGCCTTGCCGAAGGCGACCATCTGCGGCGGCAGCTCCATCAGCCAGACCGTGCCGACAAAGGCCAGCAGGATGCCTCGGAACAGGTATTGCGTGCCGATGGTGACGATCAGCGCCGCCACCTTGAGGCCGTGCACCAGCCAGCCGTTGACCGCCCCGAGCATGGTGCCGCCGAGCACGGCGATGACCAGGATTGCCGCCATCGGCAGCCCCGGCGCGACCTTCAGCACGAAGAGCGTCAGCGAGTACATGGTGAGCGCCGCGATTGCGGTGAAGCTGACGTCGATACCCCCCGCCGCGAGGATCGCGAAGACCCCCAGCGCGAAGAGCCCGGTGACCACCGAGGCGCGCCCCATGTCGATCAGCGAAGTCGGCGACAGGAAGGCCGGGTTGATCACCGCCACTGTGACGCAGATGGCGATCAGCAGGCACAGGCTGACCAGTTCCGGACGGCGCGCGAAGGTCTCGGCGATACCCGGGCGGCGGCGGGCCGCGGCCTCGGCGGTCTCTGTCGTGTCTGCGGTATCGAGGGAAGATTGGGTCATGGTCATTCAGCGGCCTCCAGCTGGGAGGCGAGCATTGCCTGGTAGATGTCGTCTTCGCTGGCGGTCGCACCGGCGACCTCGGCCGCGACCCTCCCGGCGTTCATCACCAGGATGCGGTCGCAGTTCTGCAGCAGCTCGGGCAGGTCGTCCGAGACGATGATCAGCCCGATGCCGCGCTCGGCCATGGCTTGGATGGCGCGATAGATCGTGTCCTTCGAGCCCACGTCGACGCCCACGGTCGGCCCGTGCAGGACCAGCAGGCGCGGCTCGATGCTGAGCCAACGGCCGATCAGCACCCGCTGCTGGTTGCCGCCCGAGAGCGTCCCCACAGGCAGGTCGATGTCGGAGGTGTTGAGCTGCATCTCTTCCGAGATGCGCCGCGCGGCGGCGCGGGCCTTGCTACGATCGACGGTGCCGAGCGGTCCGAGGATGCGGTCGAGGATCAGCGTCACCTCGTTGTCGAGGATCGATTTCTCGATGAACAGCCCCTCGCCCAGCCGGTCCTCGGGCACGTAGCCGATGCCAAGCTCGATGGATTGCGCGGGCGTGTCGATGCGCACCGGCGCGCCGGCCATGCTGACCCGCCCGTCGGTGATCGCGCGATGCCCCGACAGCGCCAGCGCCAGCTCGTTGCGGCCCGAGTCCGACAGGCCGGTCACGCCGAGGATCTCGCCCTTGTGCAGCACCGTGCTGACCCCCTGGAAGGCCTCGTCCGAACCGAGCCCCTCGAGGCGCAGCAGCTCCTCGCCCGAGGGCGCGCCCGAACGGTAGCGCCGTGCCTCGATCTCGCGCCCGGTCATCAGCGCGCTGAGCTGGCTGCGGCTGTAATCCTCGATCGGCCCCTGCGCCACGCATAGCCCGTCGCGGAAGACGATGGCCTGGCCGCCGATGCGGTAGCATTCCTCGAGCTTGTGGGTGACGAAGAGCACCGCGACATTCTGTGCGCGCAGCCGGCCGACCACCTCGATCAGCGTCTCCACCTCGTGCCGCGTGAGCGAGGTCGTCGGCTCGTCCATGATCACCAGCCGCGCGTCCTGGGCAATGGCGCGGGCGATGGCGACACGCTGACGGATCGCCAGCGGCAGGTCCGACACGCGGGTGCCCAGCAGCGTCCGGGTCGGCTCCAGGCCGACCTCGCGCAGCGCCTTGGCCGCGGTCTCGCCCAGCTTGCCGCGGTCGAGCCAGCGCAGCATCCGACCGTGCCCGCCGACCAGCTGTTCGCCAAGCGCGACGTTCTCGGCGACCGTCAGGTTCGGCAGCAGCGAGAGGTCCTGGTAGACGGTCTCGATCCCCGCCTCGAGCGCCATGATCGGGCTCAGCGCGGCGTGGTGCACCCCGTCGAGCAGGATGTCGCCCTCGGTCGGCGCATGGGCGCCGGACATGATCTTGATGACCGTGCTCTTGCCGCAGCCGTTCTCGCCCAGCAGGTGGTAGGCCTCGCCGGCGCGCAGGGTCAGATCGACCCCGCGCAGCGCGTGCACGCCGCCGAACCGCTTGTGGATGCCGCGCAGCTCGAGAAACGGCTGATCCTGAAGATCGCTGTGGGTCACGGGAAATGCGCCTCTTGATCGGATGTGTCCGAGGGCGCGGTCAGGCGCCCCCGTGCGCAGGGCAACCTCAGAAGAGGTAGTCCTTGTAGGTGTCCTTGTCGGCCACCACCATGCCGTTGCCGATCAGCAGCTTGCCGTCGCCCGGGCCATCCTTGAGCGTCACGCTCTCATAGCCCTCGACGCCGAGATCCATGCCATCGGAGAGCTCGCCGCCCTCGAGCAGCAGCTTGGCCACGGCGTTCATCGCCATTCCGGCCTTCTGCGGATCCCAGAAGCCGATCGCGGTGATCGCGCCGCTGTCGAGATAGGCCGCCGAGGGGTTCGGCAGACCGGTGCCGACGAGGCAGACCTGATCGGTCAGACCGGCCTCCTCGATGGCGCGGCCCACGCCCAGCACATCGTTGCCCGCCGAGGTCTGGAAACCCTTGATGTCGGGATGCTTGCGCAGCACTTCCTTGGCCTTCTCATAGGTGCCGTTGGCGTCGTCAAAGCTCTCGTTGTTGGGATCGACCAGTTCCATGCCTGGGTACTTCTTGGCATTCTCCTCGCCGGCACCGACCCATTGCATGTGGGTGCGGCTGCCCAGCGAGCCGACGAAGGTGGTCCACTTGCCCTCGCCGCCCATGCAGTCCGCCAGACGCTCGTTCAGCGCTGCGCCATACTCGGCGTTGTCGAAGGCCTCGACATCCACCATCGTGTTCATCTGGTTGTCGGCCTCGTGGGTCACGATGATCGTGCCGCGATCAATGGCACGCTTGAAGATGCCTTCGAGGATTGCCGGGTCCATCGGCACCACCGCCAGCGCGTCGGTGCCCTTGGCAATGAGATCCTGCACGATCTGCAGCTGCTGGGCGCTGTCCGCCTGCGCCGGGCCGACCTGGCTGATGGTCATGTCAGGGTTCTGCTCGGCAAAGAGCTCCACCCCGGTCTCCATCCGGTCGAACCACGGAATGCCGCTGATCTTGACCACCGTGGTGATCGTGCCCTCGGCCATCGCGGCGCTAGCGGCGGTGACCATCAGGGCCGCGGCGCAGCCCAGTTTGAACGTCTTCTTCATGGTATACTCCTCCCTAGAGTTCCCTCGTACTCAGACCTTCGACGCGCGAGGGACCCGCGCCGAAGTTATCCCAGCGGCCAGCCTCTCGATGAGTTCGAACCGCCCCACCGCGAGGAAGGCGAGCAGCAGCGCGCCCCAGGCGAAGTCGCGGACGAAGTTCGACAGGCCGATGAAATTCAGAAGGCTCGACAGCAGCTGCAGCACCACGGCCGAGAGCACGACGCAGAACACCCGCCCGTAGCCGCCCTCGGGCCGTACCCCGGCCATCACCGCGATCAGGATCGCGATCAGCAGGTAGCTGGTGCCATAGTCCCACTTCACGTTGACGTTGCGCGCGGCGATGATCACCCCCGACAACCCCGCCAGCGCGCCGGACAGCGTATAGGTGACGGTAAAGACGGTGTTCTTCGAGAAGCCGCTGAAGTCCGCCGCACGCGCGTTGGCACCGGTGAGCATGAGCCGCATCCCGAAGGGGGTGAAGCGCAGCACCCCGCCCAGCACCAGCGCCACGCCCAGGAAGATCAGGAAGCCGTAGGGCACGCCGAGGATAACCCCGTTGCCCAGCTCGTAAAGCGGGTCCGGCGAGCCGATGGTCACCGACCGCCCGTCCGAGAAGACCACCGCCAGCCCGGTGAACAGCATCTGCGTGCCCAGCGTGCAGAGGATCGGCGTAATCCCCAGACGCGAGATGATCAGCCCGTTCAGCAGCCCGCCGAGTGCCCCCACCACGAGCGCACCGAAGGCGAAGGCGAGGGTGAAGGCCCAGGGCGCCTCGTAGGCCGAGAAGAGCTGCGTCGCCACCAGCCCCGACGCCACGCCCGACAGGTTCGCCAGCGCGATGCCCGACAGGTCGATCCCGCCGTTGCCGGCGCACATGGCCAGCATCACGCCGATCGCCAGAAGCCCGATCTCGGGCACCTGGGTCGCCATGGACTGCAGGTTGAACAGGGACAGGTAGGTACCGCCCGAGGCGACGCCGCCGATCGCCAGCAAGACGATCACGAGCACCCAAAGAATTGCCAGGCGGCCATCTAGCTTACGCATCCTCTCCTCCTAGGATTTAGTAAACTTACCCTTGATTTAGTAAATCGCTAACAAATAATTCAGGAGCGTTCAATAGTCTTTCCGTTGCAGTCACGAAGGCGTTCTGTCTTGAACATTCCTGCGTTCGGAACGATGTTTACTAAACAACACCAGCGCCAGGGGCCCGCGACAAACCATGACAAAACAAGAGAAAAAGCCGGTCACCCTGCGTCAGGTCGCCGAATGTGCCGGGGTTTCCGCCGCCACCGCCTCGCTGGTTCTGAACGGCAAGGGCGACATCTCGGAGGCGACTCGCCAGCGGGTGCTGAGCGCCGTGCGGCAGATGAAATACAAGCCCCGCAACGGCCGCACGCGCCCCGATTCCGTCAACACGCTGCGCTTTCTCAAAATCGCCCGCCACGGCCACACGGTGAACCGCGACCACAATCACTTCATCTCCGACTACATCGACGGCATGTCCTACGAGGCGACCCGCCGGGACTATTCGCTGCAGGTCGAGAGCTTCGAGGGCACCGACGTGGACAAGATCGCCGAGTCCCTGCGCTCGGGCGACCTGCGCGGAGCGGTGATCCTCGGCACCGAGCTGACCAAGGAAGAGGTGCAGTGCCTCGCCCGCGCGCCCCTGCCGGTCGTGTTCATCGACACCTACCACCCGCTGCTCGACCTCAGCTTCGTCGACATGGACAACGACCAGGCGGTCTTCGCGTTGCTGCGCCACCTCGCCGGGCGCGGCTTCCGGCGCATCGGCATGGTGGCCAGCCACACCGCGGTGACCAATTTCGCGCTGCGCCACGACGCCTTCCTGCGCGGCATGGCGGCGCTGGGGCTCGAGGCGGACGAGACGCTGATCCTATCGGTGGATTCGACGCTCGAGGGCGCCTACAGCGACGGACTCGCCCAGCTTGCTGCCGCCCCGCGCGTGGCCGAGGCCTATTTCTGCGCCAATGACATGATCGCCTTCGGCTTCATTAAGGCGCTACGCGAGCACGGGCTGCGCATCCCGGAGGATGTCTCGGTCGTGGGGTTCGACAACCTGCCGATGAGTGCAATGAGCGAGCCCGCCCTTAGCACCATCGAGGTGCCGAAGCGCCGCATCGGCGCGATGGCGGTGCGCCTGCTCGACGACATGCTGATCGCCACCGCGCCGGAGCCCGCCACCAAGGTGCTGATCAGCGGCGCGCTCGTCGGCCGCGAAAGCGTCGGGACTCCAAGCGGCGACTGAGGATCAGCGCGGCGCGGGTCCGACCGTGCCGCGGCGGATGAGCGCCGGGGGCAGCACCGAGACCTGCGCCGGGGACTCCCCGAGCAGGCAGCGCGCCGCGGCGCGGCCGATCTCGGACTTGTCCACCGCCACCGTCGTCAGCCCGGGCCAGGTAAACGCCGCCTCGTCCATGTCGTCGCAGCCGATCAGCGACACCTCCCGCCCCGGCTCGAGCCCCAGTTCGCGGATCGCGGCCAGCACCCCGAAGGCCACCAGGTCGCTGAAGCAGACCAGCCCGGTCGGGGCGTCGGTTTCCCGCAGCAGGTCGAGCGCTGCCGATCGCCCGAAGGCCCGGCTCGTCGGCCCGTGACGGACCAGCGGCGGCGGCAGCCCGGCCTCCGTAAGCGCGGCGCGGAAGCCGCCAAACCGCCCGCTCGCGGTCGAGGTGTCCTGCCCGCCGCCGATCCAGCCGATGCGCCGATGCCCCGCCTCGATCATGCACTCTGCCGCCAGCCGCCCGGCAAGCGGGTCATCGTTGACGAACTGCGGCAGCGCCACCCCCTCGACCTGCCGCGAGAAGATCGCCGTGGGCACGATCGGCGTCGCCCCGGGTCCACGCGGCAGCAGCACGTCGAGATCGGTGGGGCCAGTGCCGTGTACCGGGCAGATCACGATCCCGCCCACCCCATGCTCGAGCGCAGTCTGCAGGAAGCGCCGTTGTTGATCGAGGCTCTCGCGCGCGACGCCGAGAAAGACTTTGCGGTCGCGGGTGCAGAGCTCGTCCTCGATCTGCACGAGGAACTCGTTGAACACCGGGTTGGACAGGTCGCTGAGGCAGACCGCGACGAGGTGGCTCTCGGCTCGGCGCAGGTCGGCGGCGGCGCGGTTGTAGATGTATCCGAGCCGCACTGCGGCCTGGCGCACCGACTCGGCCGTGGCGGCAGGAATCCGGGGATGCGCGCGCAGCGCAAGCGAGACGGAGGACACCGATAGCCCCAGCTCCTCGGCGATGTCGCGCAGCGTCGTTCTTTTTGTCATGCCATTCCCGCCTTTATTCCTTCAGTATCCGCGCGCTTTCGCCGAACCAATCAAAAAATGCTTAGTCAAACGATTGACTAGAGATGGTATACCATGGTCCAACTATCCCCGGGCACTGTCGGAGGATGCTTTGGGGCAGTGCATCAATGGGAGGATTACATGTACAGATTTGCACGGGTGGCCGTTTGCGCCGCCGCCATTGCCACGTCCGGAACCGCGGTGCTTGCGCAGGACAGCTGCGATTGGAAACCCGACCGCGCGGTCACCTACATCGTGCCCTGGGGCGCAGGTGGCGGCACCGATGCCAACTCGCGGATGCTGGCGAGTCTTCTTGAGAAGTCCTGGGGCGTGCCGTTCAACGTGGTGAACCGCACCGGCGGGAACGGCGTCACCGGTCACTCGGCGATCTCGCGCGCCGAGCCCGACGGCTACACGGTTGGCGCTGTCACGGTCGAGATCAACACCATGCACTGGGTTGGCCTGACCGAGATGACCTACGAGGACGTCACCCCTATCGCGCTGATCGACATCGTCCCCGCCTCGGTTCTGGTAGGCAAGAAGAGCCCGTTTGGTACTGTCAACGAACTGCTCGACTATGCGCGAGAGAACCCTGGCGAGCTGACCGGCTCGGGCACGTCCCTCGGGGGCATTTGGCACCTGGCCCTGGCCGGGATGCTGAACGCCGAGGGGATGGCCCCCGACGCGATCCGCTGGATTCCCTCGCAGGGCGCCGCCCCGGCGCTGCAGGAACTGGTCGCGGGCGGCGTCGACGTCGCCACCCCCGCCCTGTCCGAGGGCAAGACGCTCGTAGAGTCCGACGAGGTCAAGGCGCTGGCCTACATGCACCACAGCCCGATGGAGGCGCTGCCCGATGTTCCGCTGACCTCCGAGGCTCTCGAAAGCGGCTGGACCCTTGCGGCCTACATATCCATCTCCGGTCCCGATGGGATGCCCGCGAACATCGTGTGCTCCTATGAAAAGGCTGTGGCTGAAGTCGTCGCCTCGCAGGAGTGGGCCGACTTCAAGGCCAGCCGCGGCGCCGAGGTGGTCGACATGGGCGCGGAAGATCTCGCCGCGTACATGCAGCAGCAGGACGCAGCGCTCGGCGAGGTGATCCAGGCCGTCGGCCTCGCCAAGTAAGCGGGCCGGGACAAATGACTGCAACACGGGACATCGTGACGGGGGCGGCGCTTGTCGCCCTCGGCACACTGATGATCTGGATCGCCTCGGGCTTTCCGCAGATCGGCGCCATGGCTTTTGGCCCCGACCTCTTTCCGCGCATAATCGCCTCAGGGCTGATCCTGTCGGGGCTCGGCATCCTTCTCGAGGCGGCGCGCGGCATCGCCCCGGCAAGCGAAGGAAGTCGCCTTCAGGCGCTGCCGATCCTGATCTTGCTGGCGTTGGTGGCCGCCTTCGCGGTCCTGTTGCCGGTTCTCGGATTTCACATCGCTGCGGCACTGGCGCTGCTCATTGCGGTGTGGGTTTTTGGTGGCGGCTGGCCAATCGCGACTGCCGTGGCGCCGCTCGCGCCCATCGTCCTGCATTTCGTGTTCTACAGCGTACTGCGGGTGCCGCTGCCATGGGGCCCACTAACCCAGGTGGCCTGGTAGGGGACTGGTCATGGACATTTTTGCGATCTTCACCGCCGTGCTTGAACCGCACCTCATGGCGACGGTTCTGCTGTGCACGCTCTACGGCGCCTTCGTCGGCTCGATGCCCGGGCTCACCGCTACCATGGCGGTCGCGTTGCTGGTCCCCTTCACCTATTTCATGGGCCCGGCGCAGGCGGTGGCGGCCATCGTCGCCACCACCACCACCGCAATCTTCGCTGGCGATATCTCGGGGGCGCTGCTCAAGATGCCCGGCACTCCCGCCTCGGCAGCCTATGTCGAGGACAGCTACGCGCTGGCCCAATCCGGCAAGCCACGCACCACGCTGTTCGTCTCACTGTTTGCCGGGGTCCTCGGCGGTATCATCGGGGTGATCCTGCTTGCCTTAGCGACACCACAGCTCGCCCGGCTCTCCGCCAGCTTCTCAAGCGACGAAGCGTTCTGGCTGGCGACGCTGGGGCTTAGCTGCGCAGTCTTCGTCGGCGGTGCATCGGTGGCACGCAACTTCGCATCGCTTTTCATAGGACTCGCTATTGCCACGGTCGGCATCGACGTCGCCGTGGGCCATCCGCGCTACACGTTCGGGCTCATGGATCTCTACGACGGTGTCAGCTTCATCCCGGCGATGATTGGCCTCTTTGCGCTGTCCGAACTCCTGCGCAATGCCGGTTCGGGCGAAGAGACCAAGCTGCGACGGATCAAGATCGAGCCACTCAGCGCGGCCCTGTGCGGCGCGCTGCACGAGATCCGCACCCGCTGGGTTTCAGTGATGCGCTCGGGGCTCGGCGGTACAGTAGTTGGCGCTCTGCCCGGTGCGGGCGCCGACGTGGCCGCGTGGATCGCCTACGCCCTGTCGCGGCGGTTCTCGCGCACTCCGGAGAAATTTGGCAAGGGCCATCTCGAGGGGATCGTTGACGGCGGAGCCGCGAACAACGCCGCCGTGGCGGGTGCATGGACCCCGGCGCTGGTATTTGGCATCCCCGGCGACAGCGTAACCGCCATCGCGATCGGCGTGCTGCTGATGAAGGGCCTCACGCCCGGTCCGGATATCTTCACCACCGATGCCAACCTCGTCTACACGATCTTCGGCGCCTTCTTCATGGCCAACCTGCTGATGCTGCTTACCGGCGGACTAGCAGTCACCGTAGCAACCTACCTTCTGCGCATCCCTCGCGCCGTGTTAATGCCGCTGGTGCTCATGCTCTCACTTATAGGCGCCTATGCCATCATGGGCAGCACGATGGCGATTTGGATCGTCCTGGTTCTCGGACTGCTCGGCTTCGTCATGGCCTGGGCGCAGATCCCGCTCGCCCCGGCGATCCTCGGCATCGTTCTCGGCAAGGTGGTCGAGGGCAACTTCATGGTATCGATGATGAAAGCGCAGGGCGATCTTACAGGCTTCTTCGAGCGCGGCACCGCCGCAGTGCTGGGCGCAATTACCCTCCTCGTGTGGGGCCTGCTGCTGCTCCGGGCGGCGCTCGAGATCATTGGCAAACGTTCTTCACATTCTGAAAGGGAAGCAAATTCATGACTGGCAAGAACAAGCTCAAGGCGCGGCTCCAGGCCGGCGAAACCGTCACCGCCGCGTGGCTCGAGTTTGGTACTCCCGAGGTGGCAGAACTTCTCGTGCACACCGGCTGGGACGTGGTGGTGATCGACTGCGAACACGGAACCGCTGGGCTCGAGGAAGGGCTCGGACTGATCAGGGCCGTTGAGGCCGCGGGCGGACAGGCTATCGTTCGCGTCCCCGATTGCTCGGAGGCTACGCTGAAACGTGCGCTCGACCGCGGCGCGCGTTCGCTCATGGTGCCGATGGTGAGCTCTGCGGCCATGGCGCGCGACATTGCTGCCTTCTGCCAGTATTCCCCCCGCGGTCGTCGGGGCTATGCAGCCCCTATCGTCCGCGCCTCGGACTACGGCAAGCGTACAGACTACGCCAAGACCGCTCATGACGAGCTGCTGATCATGGCGCAGATTGAGCATGTCGACACGGTGCGCGAGGTCGCCGAGATCGCGGGCATCGAGGGTATCGACATGGCCTTCGTCGGACCCAATGATTTCGCCGCATCAATGGACCATCTCGAGGACATGACCCACCCCGACGTCCAAGGCCAGATCGCTGAGGTCGAGAAAGTGGCGCGCGCCGGAGGGCTGATGCTAGGAACAATCGTCGGCGCAGGCCGCAGCTATGCCGACCTGCGGGAAGCGGGCTATAGCTTTATTGTTGGGCCGAACGACATCAGCCTGCTGGCCGCGGCGTCGCGCGCCGCGCGGGCCGAAAGCGAAATGAACCTTGGTTGCCGAGGCAGTTGAGCCGACTGACTTGTGAATTCCGAAGTAAACACTGGCTATGAAGTACTACGGGAGTCCCGGCGAAGTGCACCGAATTTCCTAACGGATATGCTCAAGAGGGCCTTCGCCGACCTCGAGGCCACTTTCTTCGATCAGATGCCGAACCCCGGCTTCCATCGGAGATGGTTAGGAGAGTAGCCTCACGTCTGATTGGTTCGAATTTGTAGTAGCGCAAATTTGGGCGAGACAGGCAAACAGAACCAAGGAAGGGCCAAAAGTGGCTAGTAACAAGCTTAGGGTCGCGATTGCAGGGGCCGGAGCGATCAGCCAATTTCACCTCATCGGATGGCAGGCACAGGCAGACGTTGAGATTGTTGGGATTTGCGACCCAGACAAGGACAAAGCAAACGCACGAGGGGAGGCCTTTGGTATCTCTCGCGTCTTCGCCGACATGGCGGAAATGCTGGACGAGACCCAGCCCGACGCCGTCGACATCATCACTCCGGTGGGCAGCCATGCGCGGCTGGTGCGCATCGCCGCCGACAAGGGCGTGCACGCGATGTGCCAAAAACCCATGACCCCTACGGTGGCCGAGGCAGAGGCTCTTATCGCTGATGTGGGTGAGCGCGTGCGTTTTATGGTCCATGAAAACTACCGCTTTCGTCCGCATTACGCTGAGCTCGCGCAGCGGATGCAGGACGGGGAGGTCGGCAGGTTGCGTCATGCCCGGATGACGGTCCGCGCCTCGGCAGTATGGGACTACGAAGGCAAAGAGCCCTTCCTACTGGGACGCCAGCCTTACCTCACAGACTTCCGGCGCCTCTTGGTCTTCGAAGTTCTGATCCACCATTTGGATGCCCTCCGCGCAATCATCGGCGAAATGGACGTGGTCAGCGCAACCCTGGACCGCATTAACCCGGCGCTGAAAGGCGAGGATGTCGCGTTGATACAACTCCGAGCTGAGAATGGTGCACTGGTCGTCATCGATGCCGACATCGCCGCTCCCGGACACCCGCCACTTCCGACAGACAGGTTAGAACTATTGGGCGATGCCGACACGCTAATTTACGATCGCGACCGGATCACGCTACTCTCGCAACCGGACGCCGTGTCACAGCATGACCTCACGGCCAACTACCAGGCCTGCTTCACCGGTGCGGTTACCGACTTTACAGAAGGACTGCGCAGCGGGCGAAAGTTCCAGACCGACAGGCTGGACAACCTCAAAACATTGCGGCTTATGGAGAGCATCTATCGCGCGGCGGGGGTCGAAGTCTAACCGCACGCACTTCTACGACGGATACAAACTTGAGCGGTGCCAGAAAGACCATCCTTCGCAGATCAGTTCTATAAGCACCTTCTGACGCGGAATACCGACGGAACTTGCGAATTGCGCATCCGTTTGCCCAACGAGGAATCTCTCACGCAAGAGTTCGGCGTATCGCGGCCCGTCGTTCGGGCCGCACTTGCCTGGCTCCGCACCAAGGGCATTGTCCAGTCACGCCGAGGGTCTGTGGCGGCTACGTCGTAAGCAGGTTGGGCGGCGTCCCGGCGGGACCAAGAGGACCTTCGCAAGATCGAGAAGGCACTGCGAAAGTTGGAAACTCGCTAGCAGGAAAAAGAACTGCCGACAGAAGCAGACCAGCGGTTTCACCTCGCCGTCGCGCGGGCCTCACACAACGTGTTCTTTGTCTGGACGCTTGAATCGCTGCGACACCAGATCGCTTTCGGCGTGTCCCTATCGCTTTCACTGACGATTCTGGATGAACGTAACCGACCGGTTGAGGCCGCCTGCCGGTTGGAGGCGACCTGATCTAAGACACGTGCTTAACGGCGTCCTTTGCGACCTGTCTTAGATGGAGGGGTCATGCTGGGCGAAGTTCTGGGCGTTGAGCGACGCCGACGGTGGAGTGACGACGAAAAGCTCGAGATCGTGCTGGCGGCTGGTGCTGATGGGGCGACGGTGACCCAGGTCGCTCAGCGCTACGAGGTGACACGCTCTCAGATTTACGGGAGGCGGCGGGACCTGAAGCAAAAGGGTCTCTGGTCGCCCGGTCACGGCGCTTACTTCCTTCCCGTCGATTTCCCGGAGTCGGCAACTCCAGCGCCCACGCCAACCAGATCGGTTCCAGTGGAGTTGCGGTTGGCCAACGGGAGATGCTTGAGGTTCGACAGCGGCATGGACGGAGAAGCTCTGACGCGGCTGATCCGGGCCGTCGAGGCGGTATGATCGGCCCGGGAACGGGCGTGCGGGTCTACCTTGCCTGCGGCGCCACAGATATGAGGAAGGGCATTTCTGGCCTATCCAGCCACAATCCGCGTCGATTAGGGCAGCGAGTTCATCTCGAAGGACATGGACTATGGGCCTATGCCAAGGGCGTGACGCTGGACTTCTCGCGTCCCGGAAAACCCACGGACAACGCCTTCATTGAGGCGCTCAACGGGCGCTTCCGGGCGGACTGCCTAGACAGCCTCAGTGTTCGGTGACGCCAAGATGACCACCAGCCTCGCGATCAGCGACGCTCGCGGCTTACTACACCACGCCGCGGGGCACTATCCTGCCACATCCTCGAGACCGGAAACGACAGCTTCCGCTTCAAGGACAGCGCGGCCGCAGCCACGCGGAAAAAGAGGGAGGGAAGCCATGTCTTGACCCAATCATGACCCCCTCAGCATAATCCAAGGTGGGTCACTTCTCGATGGAACGCCCGGGTCATGTATGGATACCCCCGTTCGCGCAAGATG
>NZ_JAAGOV010000061.1:0-29954 GCF_010500785.1 Salipiger sp. PrR003 | reverse complement strand
AGCTCCATCAGAGCCATTCTGTCGTCGGTCATCGTCATCTCCGTCTCAGGTTTCAGGTGTCGCAACCCAAACCTACTTCGAAGATCGACGATGACCGCCAGCCTCGCGATCACCGACGCTCGCGGCTTCCTACACCACGCCGCGGGGCACTATCGGCGGACCTGGCGCGGCGTGGCCGCAGCGCGCGTACGCGGCCGGAGAGCGAGCAGCTCGACGCGGCCTTCCATCGGGGCATCGCGGAGGTGACCGGCAACCCGATCCTGCTGGGGCTTCTGGATTATCTTGCGGGGGTGCGACGTCACGCGGCCTGGCAGCGCGAGTGGGAGCTGACCTATCGCAAACTTGGTGTCAGCGAGTTCACCCAGCGCCACACCGCTCAGCACGAGGCCATTGCGGCGGCGATATCATTGCGCGATCCGGACCGCGCGGCGGCGGCGATGCAAGCGCATCTTGATACTATATCGACGGCAATGCGGGGCGCCGGGCTGCCGGGGCTGGGCGCGAAGGGCTGGGCGCCGCGGACATGAACGGCAAAGAAGCGCCCATACGGGAGCGGGGGCGCACGAGTTCGCCAGCCTCCTTCGTGCCGCAAGAAGATCGCGATTGGCACTATAGGAGGACTCCCACGATGGTCGAGTACACCCGGACGTTCGCGATGGTTGCGACAGTTATTGCCCTTGGCGCCTGTGCCCAAGACCCGCAGATTCAACCGCTGACCAAAGGCTTCGTCGTTGGCCGCTTTTCCTGAAGCGATGCGGCCGTGGGGGCTTGCAGGGCCAAGCTGGCGGCGAAAACCACCGACAGGCTGAAGGTCGTTGGATCGCAGGCCGCGAGTTCAAGAAGCGCGGTCTACGTGCGGATCGGTCCGAGCGGCGCCCACTGGCGCTGCCTGATGGGCTCAGATGGCAGCAAGCCGAGCGTCAGCTTCATGGGTTATGGTGGGATGGGGTGACGGTAGGGGACGACGGGGCATACTTCCTAAAGCCTCGGCGAAGTGATCGGCGCGCGCGTTTCGCCGGCAAACCGTGATCTGATCTTCGCCGTGGAGTCGCCCTGGTCATTGACGACAGAGGTCCCGACTGGGGCGGCCGTTCTGCTTTCGGCACTCAAGCCGTTTGTCCTGATTGTGCGGTTGCCTTGAGCTCCAGCTCCCGGCGCGCTGAGCGCCAGCCCGAGAGGTGGTGTGACCGAAGGATTTCGCGCAGCAAGGCGCCCTCGCGGCGCTTCAACGCGTCCAGAATCTGCTCGTGTTCCCGGACAGCGCGGGCCCAGCGGTCTGCGTCACGATTGCCGACAAAGCGGAATCGGCGGATGCGAGCGGATTCACTGGCGTAGACGCGACTGAGTGCTGGATTGCGCGCGGCGTCGACGATCTTCTGATGGATCGTCTGGTTGTAGTTGAAATAGTTCATCAGCTCGCCAGCGCGCCAAGCCTCGGTCATTTTTTCCTGCAGCTCGGTCAGCTCACTCAGGTCGGCGTCTGTTGCATGCAATGCCGCGCGTTCTGCCGCAATGCTTTCTAGCCCGATCAGCACCTCGATCGAAGCCTCAACATCCTCTGTCGATAGGGTGACCACCGTCGCGCCTGCGTTCGGGCGAATTGAGATAAGCCCTTCTCCTTCGAGGATTTTGAACGCCTCGCGCAGGGGGGTGCGGGAGATGTTGAGCTTTTCGACAAGGATGCGTTCGTTGATGCGGCTGCCTGGCTCCAGCTCTCCGCTGGTGATCATGTCACGCACCTGCTGGGTCACGAATGCGGATCGCGTGCCGCGCGGCGGCTCGGCTTGCTGGTCTCTCATGCTCTCCTCCGATTGCATGCAAAAATAGGCATAGTGCGACGGAAAGGGGAAGATATCGTTTGACGATCGCTATATTGCATGCAACAGATGTGGAAATCGACTGAAATCGCACTCCAAAAGGTCGATTTTTGCCATTTTGCATGCAACTGGCGGGTCGATCCCGGCAGGAGGAAAGAATGAACCACCACAGCTACTTCGATCGTGGGACGCGCAGTGTCGAGTGCTGCATCATCGGCACCGGCGGTTTCGGCCGCAGCTTTCTGGCGCAGGGGCTGGTGGTTCCCGGCCTGTCCGTGCGCGTTGCTGTCGATCGCGAGAGCGCCATCGCGGTGGAGAGCCTGCGGTCGGTCGGAATTGCCGAGGAGGATATCCGCGCCTGCAGCGACGCCGCCGAGGCGCGGCGCGCCTGGGACGAAGGTGCCTATATCGCCGCCGGGGATTTCGCCACCGTTGCGGATCTGCCGGTCTCGGTCGTGGTCGAGGCCACGGGCGCGCCCGAGGTGGGCGCACGCCATGCGCGCCTGGCGATCGAGAAGGGCCGTCACGTGGCCCTGGTGTCGAAAGAGGTCGACAGCGTGATCGGGCCGGGGCTGGCGGCCATGGCCCGGGAGCGCGGGGTTATCGTCTCTCCGGTGGATGGCGACCAGCCGAGCCTGCTGATCGGTCTAATAACCTGGGCCGAGGTGCTTGGGCTGGAGATCGTGTCTGCCGGCAAGTCGAGCGAATATGATTTCGTCTATGACCGCGACGCAGGGACCATGAGCGTGGACGGCCGTGTCGTCGAAGTTCCGACCTTCGCCGGGCTGGAACGGCTGGGCGATGCCGATTGCGCGGAGATGGTCGCGCGCCGCGCCGCCGCGACCGCCATGCTGCCGCAGCGCGCCGTTCCCGACCTGTGCGAGATGACGCTTGTCGCGAACGCCTGCGGCATGTCGCCTGACCGCCCGGATCTGCATTGCCCGATCGCCCGCATCGACGAGGTCGCGTCGATCCTGTGTGAGGCGGGCCAGGGGGGGCTGCTGTCGCGGGCCGGGGTGCTGGACGTCTTCCACTGCCTGCGCGAGCCGGGCGAGATCAGCTTTGCCGGCGGTGTGTTCGTCGTCGTGCGCTGCATCCACGACGAGACCTGGGATCTGCTGCGCGGCAAGGGGCACCTTGTCAGCCGCACGGGTCAGACCGCGATGATCTTCATCCCGCGGCACCTGCTGGGCATGGAGGCCGCGACGACGGTCTTCGAGATCGGGCTCAGGGGCGTGTCCTCGGGCGCCGAGCAGCCCGTGCACCAGGTCGATCTCGTGGCGCATGCCGACCGAGACTTCCCCGCGGGGACGCATCTGGCTATGGGCGGGCACCACCATTCGATCGAGGGCGTCTCGTCGCGGATGCTGCTCGGCGTGGCGCTGGACCCGCAGGCGCCCGCGCCGTTCTACCTTGCGTCGAACGCGACTCTGGCCCGCGACGTGCGGGCCGGAGAGCTGATCCGCATGGGCGATCTGCAGCTTGACCCGGACAGCGAGTTGCTGCGCCTGCGCAAGGACCAGGACCGGCGCTTTGCACGCGAAAGGCTTTCGGCCTGAGCGCCTTGTGACTGCGTTCCGGTGCCGCCATGCCGGAGCGGGGAAAGAGACATTCAAACCCAAGGGAGGAAACCATGGACTTCACTTATCGGACTATCGCACTCGCGGCCGCGGTCACGCTCGCAGCCGGATCGGTGGCGGCGAAGGACAGCTACAAGCCGTCGAAGATCACCGCCTTCGTCGCAGCGGGCGCGGGGGGCGGCACCGACAACTTCGCGCGCACCGTGCAGCCGATGCTGGAGGAGCGTCTCGGCGCCAATGTGACCATCGTCAACCTGCCCGCCGCCTCAGGGGCGATCGCGCACCAGCGCACGGCGACCGCCGCGCCGGACGGGCAGTCCATCGAGTTCGCCTCCTCGACGCTGATCACCAGCCGCGCCGCGGGTCAGAACCCGATCGGGCTCGACATGCTGACGCCGGTCGCGCGCATGCAGTCCGATGTCCTGATGCTGGTGGTGAATCCCGAGAAGTACGAGAGCTTCGAGGCCTTCATGGCCGCTGCCGAGGCGAACCCCGGCACGCTGATCATCGGCGGCACCCATGCCGCCAGCGTCGACCGGATGGCCTTTCTGGGGCTGAACGAGGCGGCGGGACTCGACCTGAGCTTCATTCCCTATGACAACGAGGGCGCGGCCTCGGCCAACCTGCTGAGCGGCAACATCGACGGCATGTTCAATGAGATCAGTGCCATCCAGGGCTACATGGAGTCGGGCGAGATGATCCCGGTTCTGGCGCTGGCCGAAGAGCGGCTCGAGGCTTATCCCAACATTCCAACCACGATGGAGAACGGCTGGGACCTGACCTTCGGGAACGAACGCGGCATCTTCATCAATGCCAAGACCCCGCCCGAGACCATCGCAGCGATCGAGGCGGTCTTCGAGGATATCTTCAACTCCGAGCCCTATCAGGCCTACGCCGCGCGCACCTTCCTTGACGTGCGCCCTGGCTGGCTGGGCAGCGACGAATACCGCGCGGAGCTTGAAAAGAACCTCGCATTCTTCGAAGAGCTTCTGGCCGACTACTGATCCGCGCCGGCGCCCGTCACGGCGGGCGCCAGCACCGGATCGGAGCGGGATCACCCGGGCGGCGCGCCGATGCGCGCGCCGAAGGCCTCAGACGGGGTTTGCCATGACGACACGATTGTACACTTTCACCGCGGTCGCGTTTCTTGCCGGCCTCTACTTCCTGCGGCATGCGCTGCAGTTCCCGGGTAGCCACGAGGTGTCCACCCTCGTCGGCCCGCGGACCTGGCCGCTCGGCGTCCTGGTGCTGATGCTGGCGCTGGTCGTCGCGATGGCCGGGCTGCTCCGGGCGCGCGGCCCCGGACAGTTCACCGGCGAGACCGACGAGGAGCTTGCGGATCTGCCGCAGGACGCGCCGGACGAGGCGGTGGTGCGCGACAAGGTCACCGGACAGCGCTGGCGGCATCTGGTCATCCTCGGGCTGACGCTGGGCTACACGCTGGTGATGAGTCTGACCGGCTACCTGATCGCCACCGGGCTCTTTGCCTTCGGTGCCACCATGGTGCTGGGCGAACGCCGGCCGCTGCGGATCGTACTCAACACCGCCGTCGCCGTGCTGATCGTCAGCGAGGTCTTTGATCGCCTGCTCAACATTCCACTTCCGTGATGGACGCCTGAAAGGACATACGACATGCTTAGCGACCTGATGGGCGGCTTCGGCGTCGTCCTGCAGCCGATGAACCTGCTGATTCTGGCCTCGGCCGTGCTGATCGGCTTCGTCGGCGGCGCGCTTCCCGGGATCAGCGGGGTGATCCTGGTGGTGATCCTGCTGCCAGTCACCTATTCGATGGAGCCCACCGGCGCCTTTATGCTGCTGACGGCGATCTACGCCTCGAGCGTCTTCTCGGGTCTGATCACCGCGATCCTCTACCGCGCGCCGGGCACCCCCGAGGCGGTGATGACCGCCATCGACGGCTACCCGATGACCCAGAAGGGCGAGGCCGGCAAGGCGCTCGGCATCGGCATCCTGTCGTCGGCGGTGGGTGGCATGTTCGGCACCATCGTGCTCATCGTCGCGACGCCGCTGCTGGCGGGCATCGCGCTGAAGTTCTCGTCGCCCGAGTTCTTTGCCCTTGCGGTGCTGGGACTGACGGTCGTGGCTTCGCTGGGTGGCAACCTGATCATGGGCGTCATCGGCGTCTGCATCGGGCTGATCATCGCCTCGGTCGGGCTCGACCCGCTGACCGGCACCGAGCGCTTCACCTTCGGCAACCTGGAACTGATGAGCGGCATCAACCTGATCCCGGTGATTATCGGCCTTTTTGCCATCTCCGAGGTGCTCAAGCGCAGCCAGGAGGGCGACATCCACCTCTCGACGAAGAGTTTCCGGATCCGCATCTTCGACTGGCCGATCCTCCGCCAGATCCGCGGCGCGATCCTTCGCTCGTCGCTCCTTGGCACCGCGATCGGCATTCTGCCGGGCATCGGCGCCTCGACCGCGGCGATGGTGGCCTACAGCGAAACCGTGCGCTGGTCGAAGGACCGCAGCCGTTTCGGCCGCGGCGCCCCCGAGGGCGTCGCCGCCCCCGAGGCCGCCAACAATGCCGCCGCTATGGGGGCGCTGGTGCCGCTCTTTGCGCTCGGGATCCCGGGCTCGGGCACGACGGCGGTGATCCTCGGCGCCTTCATCGTGCACGGGCTGACCCCGGGGCCGACCTTCATGAGCGGCAATTCCGACCTGATCTACGCGGTCTTCGTCGGCCTTCTGATCGTCAACGTGCTAATTCTCATCTTCTCCAAGCCGTTCATCGCGGTTCTGTCGAAGCTGCTCGACGTGCCTTATTCGGTGCTTGGTCCGATCATCGTGATCTGCTGCGTCGTCGGCACCTACTCGGTGCAGAACTCGATGATGGATGTCTGGCTGATGCTGGGCTTCGGCCTTGCGGGCTTCCTGCTCGAGAAAATCGGCTTCCCGCTGGTCGCGATCATCCTCGGCGTGGTGCTCGGCCCGATCGCCGAGAGCGAGCTGCGCCGCTCTCTGGCCATGTCGCGGGGTGACTGGTCGGTGTTCCTGGAGCGTCCGATCAGCGCGGTGCTGCTGGCGGTCGCGGTGCTGCTGCTGGTGTTCACCGTGATCATGCCGATGATCCGTCGTCACCGCGAGAGCCGCGCGCAGACCCGCGACGCCTGACCTGCGGGCATGGGCCCGCCACACCAAGCCTACAGGAAGACAGACCATGAAGCTCGGATGCATCGGTGACGATTTTACAGGCTCCTCGGACCTTGCGAGCATGCTGGCCAAGAATGGGATGCGCGTCATCCAGTTTACCGGCGTGCCGCAGTGGCCGGCCCCGGAAGACGTGGACGCCGGGGTGGTCGCCCTGAAAACCCGCACCATGCCGGTCGAAGAGGCGGTGCGCCGGTCTCTCGAAGCGCTGGACTGGCTGCTGGCGCAAGGTTGCACGCAGATCTTCTTCAAGTACTGCTCGACCTTCGACTCGACGCGCGAGGGCAATATCGGGCCAGTGACCGAGGCGCTCATGGAGCGGCTCGGGGCCGACTGCGCCATCGTCTGCCCGGCCTTTCCGGCCACCGGGCGCTCGGTCTACCAGGGGCATCTGTTCGTGGGCGACCGGCTGCTGTCGGACTCGGGGATGGAGCACCACCCGCTGACCCCGATGACCGACCCCGACATCCGCCGCTGGCTTGCCGGGCAGGCGACGCGCGGCGTGGGCCATGTGCCCGCCGCCACCGTGTTCCGGGGGGCCGAGGCCATCGCCGAGGCGATCCGCGCCGAGACCGCGGCGGTGCGCCCGCTGGTGGTGATCGATGCGGTGAGCGATGCCGACCTGCGGGCGATCGGCGCGGCGACGCGCGGGCTGAAGCTGGTCACCGGCGGCTCGGGCGTGGCGATGGGGCTTCCGGCGATGCTCATGGCCGACGGCGATCTTGATCCGGCGGGCGCGGTATGGTCCGGAATGCCCGGGCAGGGGGCGCTGATCGCCGGCTCGGCCTCGAAGATGACCCGCGCGCAGATCGCGCGCTGGTCCGAGGCGAACCCGGCCCTCGAGATCACTGCGGATGCGGTGATGGAGGGCCGCGTGACGCCCGAGACCGCTGCAGGGGCGGCGCTCGACAGCGCCTCGCCGATGCTCGTCTACTCGTCGGCCGATCCCGCGTCGGTCAGGGCGGCGCAGGAGCGCTACGGGCGGGAGACCATCGCCGAACGGCTGGAAAGCTTCTTTGCGGAGACAGCGCGACAGCTGGTCGACGGCGGGGTGACGCGGCTGGTCACGGCGGGTGGTGAAACCTCGGGCGCGGTGGTTGAAGGGCTTGGCCTCACCGCGCTGCGGATCGGCCCCGAGATCGCGCCGGGCGTGCCCGCGGTCATGGCCGAGGGGCGGGACTTGGCTCTGGCGCTGAAGTCCGGCAACTTCGGCGACGTCGATTTCTTCGCCAAGGCGCTCTCAGTTCTGGAGGCGCGGTCATGAGCGAGCTGTCCCGGCTGCGAGAACAGGTTTGCACCTATGCGGCGACGCTTTACGCGCAGGGGCTGACGCATGGCTCGACGGGCAACATCTCGGTGCGTACGCCCGATGGCGGGCTGCTGGTGACCCCGACCGGAACATCTTTCCTGACCCTCGACCCGTCGCGGCTCAGTCGCTTCGACGCACAGATGGAACATGTCGAGGGCGATGCCCCAACAAAAGAGATGCCGCTGCACAGCGCCTTTTACGAAACGCGGGGCACCGCCGGGGCCATAGTGCACCTGCACGCCTGCCATTCCGTCGCCCTGTCGATGATGCCCGATGCGGATCCGGACGACTTCCTCCCACCGCTGACGCCCTATCCGATCATGAAACTCGGCCGGGTGAAGTTGCTGCCCTATTTCATGCCCGGTGACCCGGCGATCGGCGACGCGATCCGGGGGCTGGCGGGCAAGCGATCGGCTGTGATGCTGGCCAACCACGGACCGGTCGTGGCGGGCAAGGACCTCGAGGCAGCAGTCCACGCCATTGAAGAGCTCGAGGCAGGGGCCCGGCTGGCGATGATGACGCGCGGCCTGTCACCCCGCATGCTGGGCGAGGGAGACGTTGCAGCGCTGGTGGCGCGTTTCAATGTGGATTGGCAGGAGTGAATTTCGTATCCGGTTAAGCGGAGCGCCTCTGCCGCCGCCCCGGGCACTTCTCGATATTGCTCAAGGTCATTTTCGGAATGGCTCAACCTACTTGCCATTAGTCTGTGCGGCGTCGCGCGACACGCCGCTCGGGTTCATGAGCAATTCCTGCGCACGCAACTGGTGATCCTGCTCGCTGGCCGCGCCGCCGAGAGCCGGTGCACCGGCTCGGTCAGCTCCGGCGCCGACCCCCGTCAGCATGACCGAGGAGGTGCCGAGCCTGCGGAGCTGCGCGATAGCGTTCGCCGCGTCGTCCCGCGGCTCGTCCCTGAGCGCGATGAAGCCCTGAGGCACGTCATTGCAGACCACGATGACCGCCGTCTTGCCATCGGCTTCCAGCACCGTCACGCGGGTCCGTAGATCCTCCATGAGTGCACCGCACTCCTTCGCCAGCGGTGGGGAGCCAACTGCCTAACACGTTTTTTGAGACATGTCTTAATGCAAAGGGCGCTCCCGCTTCCCAGTCCGTTTAGGGAGCAGCGCGATGGAAGGCGTGGCAACGAGACCTTACCCGCTGCAGGACCAGAAACCGCGGTAGATCGCCTCGGGGCCGGGGGTAAGTCGGAAGGTCAGCTGGCTGTCCGAGCGCTGCGCATCGACCTGCTCGACCGCCATCTCTAGCCCCTCGGTGCTGTAGGACCGCTCGGCGTTGCCTGCATTCAACGAAAGGATGATGCCGTTGAGCTTGGTGACGGCGGCGCTGCCATCGGCGGCGGCTATCAGCACCGGGTCTTCGGTACGGGTACGGCGGAAGGAGCAAGTCTCACCCTCGGGCAACGCATCTCCTGCCTCTTCGGGGGTCAGCGGTGCCGGATCGAGCGTCGACAGGAGCGTGTTGCTGAGCGCGTCCTGCAGGCTTCCCTGCCGCGCGGGCGGATCCTCGTAGATCTCGCGCACCACGTTGCCGGCGGCGACATCGGCGATCAGCGCGCGCATTTCAGCGATCTCCTTCTTCTGGGCCGTGGCAATGCCCTCGGCGAGCTTGCGCACCCTTGCGTCCTCGATACCTGCCCGCTCGGAGGTCATGATGGCGATCGAATGGTGGGGGATCATCGCCCGCATGTAGCTTGCACCATTCACGGTCACCTGGCTGCGCACCAGCCAGAGCGCGCCGGCGAAGACGACGATGCTGCCCGCGAAGATGGCGATATTGACTGCCCGACTGGGATACATCGCCGCCATAAAGGCGAGCATCACGAATGCCATGGTCGCTCCCATGACGATCGCCATATAGACGCGGGTCTCGCTGAAGAAGACATGCTCGAAAGCGTAGGTGTTGAGATACATCAGCCCGAACATGATCACCGTCGAGGCGAGGATCATGAGGGCGAAGCGGGAATAGGTCATCGGCACCTCCATGCTTGTCGCTCTCAGGCTCAACGGCCTTCCAGCGCTGGAGGGTTCCCTAAAATGTGAGCTCGCATGGGAGGGAGTGTGAAAGAGCGGGCAGCGAATTTACGGCACGCGCAGGCAACGCCTTGGCGAAGGGCCTGATGGAATTGATGCCATCCGCCTTTATCGACAAGGCTGGGAGGAGTCTGCTCGAATGTTCCGCCGATCGCCGTGGCGGTCAGACGCGCATTTCACCGGCGCCCGCCCGTCTTCGCACTGTACCACCAACGGGCCATAAACTACCCAAAACGGGAGGACCTGTCGCCTCCCGCGTAAAAGTCAGCCAGCCCAGCCACCTATCTGGGCCAGCAGCTTTTCAGGGACAATACAGCCTGAAGTCAGTTGTCTTGGCTCCCACCCCAGAACCGGCGCATGCGGTCCATCAAATGGCCGGGCGCGGCCATCTCGTCCGTGCTCAACGAACCACTCCCGTCTTCGTCGAGAGCCTGAAATCTGTCACTAAGAACGGGCCGAACCATGATGAGGTGGAGCTGTTCGAACTCTTCTGCTGAAAGCACGCCATCGCCGTCGGAGTCTGCGTCCGCAAAATTGCTCTCCATGCTTTGGAACATCTGTCCCAAGTCCATGTAGCCCTGCCCATCTCGAAATTGGCCGGGGTGCATCATCTCGTTCATCATGCCGCGGTCCATGTAGCTTGAACCGGGAAACATCGGGGGCTGGCCATTCATCATCCCGGGTCCGAAATTTCCATAATTCTGCTGAGGTAAGCGCTGCGGATACATTGGACGTTGTCCGCCCATCATGTCAGCCGGGCTGCCTTGACCCTGCATCATGCCCTGGCCATAGCCGCCCTGTGGCATCTGCCCCTGCATCATGCCTTGGCCGTGACCATAGCCACCTCCGCCATACCCTCCGGAAGAGTTGCCCATCATGCCCTGGCCACCCCATCCCTGACCCGCTTCGTGAGCCCGGACAGCGCCCGCAAGGGCGACGGTGGATGCGAGCAGGAGCGCCGGAAAGGTGCTGAGTTTCATTTTCATTCTCCTCGGCCGCGCAGTGAAGGCCGCTTTGATGTCATGTCTCCCCGGGCATTGATCCGCCGGGAGGCCAAGCATGCAGGATTCCAGCGCTGGAAGGTCCATGATCTGGATCAATCGGGCATCGCCGTGTTTGGCTCGAAGACGGAGGATCGTGAGCGCGACGCTCCGTAAGTCAGGGCATGCCACGCGGTTCAGATGGCATTCCGATGGTCGAGCCCGACCTGTCTTGTGGGACCGTCGGTTTCGAGATCCCTAGCATGGGACTTTTCTGGACATCCAACCTGATCCCGATCAAGACCGGCCTGGGGCTCTTGACCGATGCCGAAGTCTTGGAAGTGATTTGGCATGGGGGCGCGCTCCAACGGCCGGGCTCCGGCGCCCGCCATGCCATGGCAGACCTGCGCGCAACTGAGCGATACGGACACCGAGGCGCTGATCGCCTACCTGCTTGCGCAGGGTCCGGTGGATGCTGTCCGTCTCGGTCCCGTGAAGGACGCCGAAGCGGCGCCGGCGCCTTTCTACCGGGTAACGGTTCCGGGCAGCTGGGGCGCCTAAGATCCCTGCCCGCGCGGCCGGGCCGGTATTGCGGCCTACCTCAGTGCTGTCGCCTGTCTTCGCAAGGGTCGGAGGGCTGCCACTACGAGGAGCCGCACTCGAGCCAATATGGGGGAGGGTTCGGGTGTCGAGGCAGCTTCGCCTCTCTCAATCCACCAGATACTTGGAACTCAATGCTCACCCCACACATTTCCCTTCTAGATGGGAGCGGCAAAAGAAACGCGTGCCTCCCGAAACGTTGTGCGGAGAGAGAGACATTGCGTATCCCCAAATCCCGTGATCTCGCAGGTCGCTCGCATCTGCGTTGGCCCCTCCGCGCCTGTGTCATCACGCATCCGGCCGATTTCCTAGTATGACGATGGCTGCGCGGCCGTAAGCGACGCCTCCCACAGTCGCTAAGCTCCAATTAAGTTAAGTCTACTAGTCCTCTCTGGCCGACCAACCTCGGGCCGCTGAAGGAAAGGAATATCTATGAATGCCCTGACGACCCGCCGTACTGCTCTGAAGCTCGGCCTCGCCTCCGCAGCGGGCCTAGCGGTGCCCGGACTTCTACGCGCACAGGCCTCAGCGCCGGCCCCCAGTGTGATACCACCGCAACTCATTCGACTTGCGACCCCTCTTCCAGCGAACGAAGTCCATGTCTTTCCAGACGCCTACCGTCTTTTCTGGTCGCTTCCAGATGGACAGGCGTGGATCTATGCCATCCGTGTCGGCCGCGATGGCCTTTACGAGCCGGGAGAATACTACGTTGGTGCGAAAAAGGAGTGGCCCTCCTGGACGCCGACCCCCGGCATGATCGAGCGGGAACCGGAAAAATATCAGAAGTACGCCGATGGCGGCATGCCCGGTGGTCCCGGAAATCCGCTCGGCGCACGGGCGCTTTATCTCTTCACTCCAGAACGCGGTGACACCTTTCTCCGCATTCACGGGACGGATGATCCGGGCAGCATTGGGCGTGCGGTCTCGAACGGTTGTGCTGGCCTGATAAACGACCAGATCACCCAGCTTTATGACCAGGTTCCGATGGACGCACGCGTCGTGCTGCATCCCAAGCGGCTTGAGTGAGGTGAACCCCATTTTCCAAACAGGTTTGCGGCGCGGCTATGCTTGCCTGTTAATCAGTTGCGGCCTGTAGGTCAGGGCTCTGATAGGCCTAGACCGGTGTTCTGCCGCCGAATGGCGTGCCAAATGTGGGTAGTCAATCTGCTTGGGCGGGAAACCGTAGAGATCGTCGCAGGGCGACTCCTCGCCATCACCGCTGCCGATGAGGCCGGCGGAGAGCCCCGCGCTCTCTCGCTCGGCCAACTCCAGTGCAAGGCAGCCGCCCTGGCTGAAGCCGGCGAGGCTGATTGCGCTGAGCACGAAGCCCTCTTCCTGCAAAGCGTCGACGCACACCCGTCCCGCGCCGCGGTGAACGCACGGTCGGTCAACGATGAAGCTTCTACTCCGATCATATTCAACTTATTGGCGCTTATGCGATTCCGGTGCAGGGTAGGGCAATCGCCTGAGCATCATCCTCGGCGCCACAAACCGAGCCTCGGGCTTGCCCCTCGTAGTAGCTGTCGACCGCCTCGCCGCCCTGGTCATGCAGTATGCGGAGGAAGCCGACCTAGCTGGACGGCGCACCACCGCTGCAGTGCCGAGACGCTGCCGGCCCAAGGACGAAGCCGCTCGCGCGGCAATGGCGCTCGTGGCGGGCGTGAGGGACTGATCGCCCCCCTGTGCATTTGGGAATGTGGGCAGCTGTCTGACGATTGAGGCCTCTCAATCGTCAGACAGGAGGTTCCCATGGCCGAGGAGAGGATTTCGCCGCTGCGTCAGCGGATGATCGAGGACATGCGCATCCGTGGGATGGGCGAGAAGGCGCAGAAGTCCCACATCCGGGCAATCAAGGATTTCGCCCGGTTCCTGGGGCATTCGCCGGACACCGCCACCCCGGAGGAGTTGCGTGCCTACCAGCTGCACATGACCGACACCGGGGTCACGGCCAGCACGTTCAACGTGCGGATCGTGGCGCTCCGGTTCTTTTTTGGCATGACCTGCGGGCGCGAGGACATGAAGCGCTACATGCAGTTCCGCACCCAACCGCGGAAGTTGCCCGTGGTGTTCAGCGTCGAGGAGGTGTCCGACATCCTGATGGCGGCGCCCGGGCCCGGCCTTAAGTATCGGGCCGCGCTCAGCATCTCCTACGGAGCTGGCCTGCGGGCCGCCGAGGTCTGCAATCTCAAGATCGGCGACATCGACAGCGACCGGATGCTGATCCATGTCGAGCAGGGCAAGGGGCGGAAAGACCGCAAGGTCATGCTGTCCCCGGGCTTGTTCGAGCTCCTGCGCGACTACTGGCGAGAAGCTCGACCCGAGGGCTGGCTGTTCCCCGGCAAACCGAAGATCAATCCTATCTCGCCACGGCAATTGAACCGGGCCTTCACGTCGGCAAAGATCATGGCCGGGGTCAAGAAGGCCGCCACCCTGCACACCTTGCGACACAGCTTCGCCACGCACCTGCTCGAGGCCAACACGGATGTGCGGGTGATCCAGGTCCTGCTCGGGCATGCCAAGCTCACGACGACGGCGCAATACACCCATGTCGCCACCAAGACGATCCGTGACACCGTCAGCCCCTACGAGATGCTGGCCAAGCTGCAGGACCACGCCGTGAAGCGAAGTCTGGAGTGACCGAGCGCCGGGGTGCCCCGGCCAAAGCTGGAGATCGCTGACATCTTTCGCGCCCACGGTCCTGCGTGGCGGCAGGCCAATGCCGGGCATGTCAGCGTCTCCCAGCTGAAGGTGATGTCAGCCATCGAAGCCTGCCGGACCGAGGCGCTCGGCGGGCATGTGGCGGGCTGCGCCAAGTGCGGCCACCATCACATCGCCTACAATTCCTGCAAGAACCGGCACTGTCCGAAGTGCCAGGGGCCTGCGGCGCGCGATTGGATGGCGGCGCGCGCAGAGGACCTGTTGCCCGTGGAGTATTTCCACATCGTCTTCACCCTCCCGGCGGAGATCGCGCAGATCGCCTTCTGGAACAAGAAGGCGGTCTATGGGCTGCTGTTCCGCGCGTCCGCAGAAACGGTGATGACCATTGCAGCCGATCCCAAGCGCCTCGGCGCCAGGGTCGGCATGACCAGCGTCCTGCACACCTGGGGATCGGCCCTGACCCATCACCCCCACATCCACATGATTGTGCCGGGCGGAGGCCTGTCGCCGGACGGCACCCGGTGGGTCGCTTGCAAGCCCGGGTTCTTCCTGCATGTCCGCGTGTTGTCCCGCCTGTTCCGGCGGTTGTTCCTTGACGGGCTGCAGGCCCTGCATCGCGCCGGGGAGCTGGCCTTCTACGGCGATCTCGAACGGCTGGTAGATGCGAATGCCTTTACCGCCTGGCTCGCACCGTTCCGCAAGTCGGAATGGGTTGTCTACGCCAAACCACCCTTCGGCGGCCCCGAAGCGGTGCTCGCCTACCTCAGCCGATACACCCACCGTGTCGCGATCTCCAACACCCGCCTGATCAGCGCCGACGCCGAGACCGTCGCGTTCCGCTGGAAGGACTACCGCATCAAGTCTGGTAACCGGCAAAGGGTCATGCGCCTGTCCACGCCGGAGTTCATCCGCCGGTTCCTGATGCATGTGCTCCCGGACGGCTTCCATCGCATCCGGCACTACGGCCTGCTGGCCAGCGCGACACGCAAGGCCACCATCGAGCGCATCCGCGACCTGCTCGGGCAGCGTACGCCCGAACGGGAAGGGCAGGACACGAGGGAGCCCGCACCTCTCACCCTGCGCGAACCCTGCCCATGCTGCGGCGGCCCGATGCGCATCATCGAAATCTTCCGTCGCGGCCAGAAGCCGATGTCGCGCGCACCACCCCGGGAGCAGGCCGCATGACGAAATGCCCGTCACTGTCACGAACATCACTCCGGTTCTCACGCCTGTTCCGGACCGGCTCAGTCATGGCTCACACGCTCCAGCGCCCGCGAAACGCCGATGAAATGCGCAACTCGAGACCGAATGTCATGACCTCGGCGGTTCAGGGCGCCCTTGGAAACGGTCGACATCCTTCGAGCCGTCAGCCACGCTCCACCGTCACTGGCAACCCCAGCCCACTTTCCCCATAGACAGCGCACGGCCACCGCGGCTTCCACATTGGGAGGATTTCCAACGCGGGCCGACGAACCGCCGCCAGGAAATGTCGCACCACGGCCCGCGCCGAAAATCCTTCACCAATGCGGACTTTGAGTAAAGCTTCGGGTCGCTGCAACGCGCCTCCTCGAAGGAGACATTCGCTGCACGAGCAGAAACTGGCCGGGTTCGAAAATCACAGTACGTGGCACCAAGCAGGCTCCCTGCAAATGGGTTTTTCTGAGACGGTTTCCGCTTTCTGGTGGCTTGCGTTGCTACGGTTGATGAGGTGCTCGAATGCCAACTCGCGGCCAGAAGGTTGTCGTGTTCTCCTATTCAGCCCGTCTTACGTCTCGTAATGCTCGGTTGATCGAATTTTCGGCGTCTTCCAATTCTCGAACTACCCTCTTGATATCACGTTCAATATCAAAATTTTCGGGCAGCGGCAGTTTCTTCAGTTTTCTTTTTGCATCATCAATGCTTGATAGCGCGTTCTTCAAACTTGTTTTTGTCGACATTTTACTTGCCTTTCATTCATGATGTACTGCTGTCATCGATGATTGATTTTCGCTACGGCTGCAATGGCCTCGAACCAGATCTGCGGCGGCGCGGCAGCCCCCACCGTAGCGCGCCAGGCCTGACGGCGTGACCGGCCCTTAGCAGGCTGGGGCGCTTCTATCGTGTTAGATCGTTGCTGGTACTGACGAAGAGCCCTTGGACAGGTTTGGAGCTTGCTCGATGAGTGAGTTGTGCTTCGGCTGTCCGCGGCGGTTTGTGTTTCCGTCCAATAAGGTTTTGCTCCCGCATCGTCCCTTCAGCACGCACAAGCCAGATGGCGCCTTTGATCCGCAAACCTATCCTGAGGGGTAGCGACATCGTCTTCGGTGCCACCTCGACATCCCTCCGCGGGGCTAAGAAAATTGTTCCAGCCAAGCTAAAAGTATTGACCGGCGGCAACAGCGAGTGGTTGGCCAAATAGCGAGGGCGGAGCGATGATCAAGGGTCTCATGAAGTTGGCGGGGTACCGAGTAGAGTATGTCTGCGAGTGGGGCGCTTATGATCGTCGATACGGTGACTTCGAATACCATATGAATTACCCAATCACGCAAGATATGAAGATTGCTCCTCCGTGGGCTGAAAAGCGGGTCGTGCGCACGAGATGACGGCATTCGCGCCGAACACGAGACACGGTGTAGTGTGGGCCAACCGCGGTCGAATGAAGTGGGTCAACCACCAAGAATGCCTCTTGTTCAGAGCCAATTCGCGCAGCGTCAAAATTCACCTATCCAGTCCCGCGCATTCCTACGGAACTCCGAAGGCAGCGCGATCCTATTGAAAAAATAGGTGGGAACCTTTCTCAGGAGATCTTTGGGCCGCTCTTCAAGATGAGGTCTGACATCTATAGCTCCACTGAAATATTCAGAATGTTTTCCTTGTTTGAGCGGAGCTTTCCGAAGATACAGAGTGTATCAGTGTACATTCGGAAGCCATAGCGACGCCCTATGCCTTCCGGCCTACGTAGGAATCGAGTATGAATTTCGCATGTAAAATCATTTCGGCCATTGGCCTCGTTCTTCTTCTTTCTCTGTCAGCTCATGCTGAGACCATAACGCCCGGCGATTCAGCACACCACGTCGGAAGCTCAGTTACTGTCGAAGGTGTTGTTAGCCAGGTTTCGGTCAGCAGTGGGGGGACGATCTTCATAAACTTCGGCGGTCGGTATCCCAATCAAGAGTTCTATGGTGTGATCTTCAAGAGTAATTCGAGGCAATTCTCAGAGGTTCGCGCACTTGAGGGCCAGACTATCGCACTGTCTGGAACGGTCCAGCTCTACAAAGGAAGACCGCAGATCATTCTCCAGAGCCCAAGCCAAATTACGCTTCGGCACTAGTCGCGGTGATTGCTTCCCTGAAGGTGTAAGCAGTTTTCGGGACCTGGAGGTTGCCCGACCTCGAGAGAACGGCAGGGCATACTCATGCACGGTGGCATTCGACCCATGACGACTCTGAAATCGGCTGGGCTCGCTCGGAACTTGCTCTTCCGGTCTGGTCAACCGAGGTCTTTGGCCTAGGTGCAAGGAAAACCTACGAAAGATCGCCGCACCAGTTCAAAGGGAGGGAGCGTTGACTCGACGGTTGGTGAACCTCGGGAGCGGATTCTGGAATATCCGTTGCACCATGAAGGTGGCCGGTGTCATCAACGTCGGGACTCAGGTCTCGATCGTTCGGCTGCAGAGCGGCCGTTTCGTATTCCTCGACAGCTACACGCTGAATGGCGAAATCCGCGAGCTGGTCATGGATCTGACCCAGGATGGCAGTCTGGTGGACGCGGTCCTCAATCTTCACCCGTTCCACACGCTGCACTGCGCTGCCATGGCTCGGGATTTCCCAAAAGCGAAATTCTACGGCTCTGAGCGGCATCATCGTGTCTGCACCTCGGTGCCCTGGGAAGCTGAGCGCGTGGAAAGCGCAGCGGTGGCCGAGCGGTATTCTCGCGATCTCCAGTTTTCGCTGCCGTCGGGCATCCAGTATTTTTCTGAAAATGAGAAGGTGCATGCGGGCTCACTCCTGGCATTTCATCCGGCCAGCGGGTCTCTGCACGTCGATGACACGCTGAATGTTCTGCCTGTGCCAGGAGCTCTGCGGGGGTACGTGCCGCGGCTCGTCCTGCATCCCACGCTAGGGGCGGCGATGAATGCCGAGGACGGTGCTGAAGAGAAGTTCTGCCGCTGGCTAGAGGAAATCGGTGCGCGATGGTGCGGCACGAAGTCCGTCTGCGCCGCACACAATGGGGTCGTACGTTTTGCTGAGGGCGATTTCGAGCAGGTCATGCGCGGTCTCGCAGCACGAACCCGGAAAAAGACAGCTGCCTAGCCTTGCCCCAGGCCCGCGCTGCAGACCGCGCTAGATGCCCATGACCCGCAATTCGGTGGCGGAGTCCGGGATGACGAAGGTGCCGTCCGCGTTCGCCTCGACCTTGCGCCCGTTGCCCAGAACATAGCGTTGGTGGGTTCCATCAGATTGCCTGAACACGGTGACGGCGCGGCCGACCACGTCTTCGCATTCCATGATTTGGATGTTGATCCATTCGGCTGACATGTCTTCCTCCAGCGCAGTGTTGCCGTCGCTCGATGTCTTGCCTGTAGCAGTGTTCTGCTTTCTTCCACCGTCGACGATCGAGCCCAGTCTCGGCAAGGGGAGATTTCAACCTCAGGCAGATTGAGCTAGCTTCTGCCCGAGACTTGTCGTGTGAATAGAGGCCGAAAGTGGGGCGTGGCAAGTCAAGTGTTCGTCATTTGTTCTTGTGCGCGTAAGGGAAATTATGTTTTATATACGCTTCCAAGGTTCGCGCGAAGCCGCTAGATCGCGAGGTCTGATACTGGGTCTCAGGGCCTTCATGCCACATCAGTAAGCTGTGTTTCCTGCTTACAGTTTTGCTAGGGTCAGGACAGTAAATGACGAGAGCCGCGAGGGCGATGGCTGAGAGGAACACCTTGGGGCATCGGTCATAGCGGGTCGCGACGCGCCTCCAGTCCTTGAGCCTGCCGAACATGATCTCGATGCGGTTGCGCCGCTTGTATCTGCGCTTGTCATATTTGACCGGCGTCTTGCGTTTCTTCCGGCCTGGGATGCAGGCGCGTATCCTTTGTCCTGCAACGCTTCTCTGAACCAGTCAGCGTCATAGCCACGATCCCCGAGTAGCCATTTGACGTTTGGTAGGCGACTGAGCAGCGCCCGTGCGCAGATGGCGTGCAGCTTGGTGTTCATACCGCCTTTGGTTCGACCAATCAGGCGACCAAGCACTGGTAGGAGTGGGCTCGGAAGGCCCGATCGCTGCGGTCAGTACTGACACCCGGTTCGAGGAGCATGACCACCCGCCGAACCGGCGCTGTACTCCTCAACGGCGGACAAAGCCGACCTTCGACGAACGGCAACTTTCGGTGCGCGGCAGAAACGATGGTTTTTGAACACGGGCTGCGGCGAACCCGCGCCCATTTGCCGACTGAGCGTCAATCAAACGTCGGGCTATGGGGGCCATAGAAAGCAGCCGCTCCGGGTGGAGGCGCGCCGCTTCCCTGCCCTTGACAGCTTCGGCGAAAAGGCGCTCTCGCCCGCCATCCATCCGAGAATGCGCCGGAACATTGCGCCCTACCTGCCCGTTTTACCGGACACATCAGGAGGAGATGTCACAATGCATGAGAACTCGACAATGATTTCGTCCAACAAGGTCAACGGCACGGCGGTCTATTACCGCACCGGCGAGCACATCGGCACGATCGACCACCTCACCATCGACAAGGCGAGCGGCAAGGTGGCCTAGGCGGTGATGGGCTTCGGCGGTTTTCTGGGGATGGGTGAAGACCACCACCCGATCCCCTGGGTCAAGCTGAGCTACGACACCAGCCGTGGCGGCTATGTGACCGACATCACGTCCGAGCAGCTGGAGGGCGCGACGGGACGACTGGCACCGCAACCGCGACTGGGAGGCCCGCACGCACGACTACTACGGCGTGCCAAACTACTGGGTTTGAATAGACCCCCAACCAGGAGCAGAAAACGCGTGGGCCCGGCCGCGAGACCGGGCCCTGGCATTCTTGAATGCTGCCCGTTTGAGAGACGCGCTACACTGCGAGGTGTCATCCAAGGCAACTCATCAGCCCTCGCCCTCGTCGAGCCGGTCCACCGCCCACCCTACGCTGAAGCCGTGTAGCACCGTCGACAGAACGATCACTAGCGACACCAACGACCAGATTTCGGCCTCATTAGCAAATTCCACATGGCTCGCCGCATAGGCGAGGTAGTAGATCGAGCCGATCCCCCGCACACCGTATATGGCCATCACGGCTCGGTCGCGCCAGCCGATGCCCGTGCCCAGAAGCGCCAGCCAACCCGCCAGCGGCCGGACGATCAGCAGCAGGAGCAGCGCCACGACAAGATGCGTCCAGGTCAGGTCCGCAAAGAGGCGCGGCAGGGCACTGCCCAGAGCCACCAACAGCACCGCCGTCAGTGCATGTTCGATGCTCTCCGAGAAGCCGTGCAACCGGCGGTGAAAAACATGGTCCCTCTCCACCCGGCGAAGCGTGAGCCCCATGACTGCAACTGCGATGAAGCCGTAGCCCTCGACAAGTTCGGTCGAGCCGTAGCAGAGCACGATGCCTGCCAGTGCCAGCACGCCGGCGGCGGTGTCGGCCAAAACCGCGCCGCGCGGGACTGAAAACAGAATGATCCCCAGCAGCCGCGCGCCGAGCCAGCCGGCCCCCGCCCCGACCACGGTCCGGTAGAGCACGTCCCGCAGCAGCCACTCGGCCCCCCATGTCGCCGGTGTCAGCCCTTCTGCCGCGACGAGCAGGCCAAGGTAGACAAAGGGGAACGCCAGCCCGTCGTTCAGCCCCGCCTCGGTGGTCAAGGCAAAGCGCACGGGATGCTCCTGACCCTGCTGCGGCGGGCCTACCTGCACGTCGGAGGCCAGTACCGGGTCGGTCGGCGCCAGCACTGCTCCCAACAGGATCGCCCCCGCCAGCGTCAGTCCGACAAGCCCGGTGCCGAGCCAAGCCACAGCCATGATCGTCAGCGGCATGGCGATCCCCAAGAGCCGCCAGGTGGGGCGCCAGCGCCGCCAGGTTCCGAGCTCGTCGATGCGCATGCCCGCACCGAAGAGGGCGACAATCACCGCCATCTCGCTCATCAGCTCCCAAGGGAGCGGGCTCTGCCGCGGATCGGGCATCGGCGCGGCGCCAGGAAACAGCAGCGCTGCCCCGGCCCCGAAGAGGATCATCAAAGGCGCCGCTGCGGGTTCTCGCCGGGAGACCAGGCGCGGCAGCCATTGCGCAAGGATGACGATAAGCCCGCCGATCGCCAGCGTGAGGTGATAGGGCGCAAGCTCGAAAAAAGGCTCGGAGGTCATCGAGGGGGTCCTGAGTGAGGCATCGCATTGTCATGAACGCCTCAGGAGCCCATTCGTGTCCCGCCAAGCGAGCCTCTTGCCTCATTTCTTTCCACGAGAACGAGCCTGAGATGAACTGGTAGCAGCGTTTGGGGTTGCCTTCTCCCGGCCTCAGCCTCCTCATGCGTCGTGACAAGCTGGATCGCGTTGGCGTCATACTGGATGTCCAACTGGCCATAGTCGACCGCGATATTCCTTTCGCCGATTCCGAGGATGGCGCCCACGCTCAGGACCACGGCTGTGATCTGTCCGTCCTCGATGCGACAAAATTCTTTATACTCCGATTGTATCGCTCGAAGCGCCGCCGGGATCCCGTCCCCCGATTTGCGCTCAAGTCCGGAAAGCTCCCGAAATCGCCAAGGCAGCGATGCGGGAAGTTTTTGGAGTTATGCCCAGGACCCCTGAGAAGACCATCCATGGAGATGGAGCCTGTTTCGAAAACGGGATCAAGCTGTACAGAGCAACAAGCCACATCAAATTCGTGAAATCCGAAGGTTTGAATATCTAAGAAATCGAATGGAATCTACTGGGACGGGCAGAGGTCAGGATAATCTAAATTTCTGCAATGTTTCATGACATACGAAATGAGATAAGCCGGAGTTCCAAAACCGTTGGGAACCCTGGCTCCTGATCTACGTTTGAGGTGTAGCTCATTCAGGAGGCCTTGCCTTGGAGAGAGAATTGACACGGTGCTCTGAGTCGTTTGGCGAGGGACCAGAACGCGACGGGCCTGTTGCTGTTGCGCTGAGAGCTCTCAGAAAGGGAGCATCCAAGGAGGATGTAGTCCGGCAACTCACTGCAGCGATCTCCAAGGTTGATCTTCTTCCGGAAACTCTCGCTCTGGCTCTTCGCGATACTGCTCGTGAGGATCTCTCAATTGCGCGACTCGTTGAAGGTCATGCCAATGCTCTGCAACTTGCCAGAAGCTATGGCAAGGCAGCGTTCAAGTGCAAGATTGAGGCGGAAGCGGCAAATGGAACCATATTAGGTGTTTGGGGAGCAGATGTGCCATCAACCCCTGTCTCGGCAACCGGCGGTGGCAGGCTCTCTGGGGCTAAACGTTTTGCATCCGGGCTTGGGGTCGTAGATTTAGCGTTCGTCACCGCGGGTGCAGGTAGCGAACAGCAGCTCTTCGTCATTGATGCGTCGCAGAGCCAGCGTCACGATCACGGGTCGTGGCACATGGTGGGCATGCAGGCATCCCAATCGGGAACATTCCTCTGTGAAGGACTGGACGGTGAACCACTTGGGTCTGCCGGCGACTATACTAGGGAACCACATTTCGCGGGCGGCACCTGGCGCATAGCGGCTGTCTCTCTGGGGGGCATCGTGGGCTTGCTGGATCGCTGCAGTGCGGTCCTGCGCGAGCGCGGTCAGTTCGCCGCAGAGGGGCACCTCTACCGGCTTACCCCTGTGACACTTAGAGCAGTGTTGGCATGGCCTGCGGTACTGCGCGCGGCGCGCATCGCCGAGGGGGCCGCCGGGGCTGGATCGCCCGATCGGGCCGCAACTATCTCCATTGGCACACGGTTGCTCACCGAGGAGCTCGGGCAAGACACCATTTCGGCAGCCGAGCGCTCCGTAGGGCTTGCCATGTTTGCCGACGACAATGCCACCGGACGCTATGCCCGCGACCTTGCGTGCTACCTCCGGCAAGCGGCGCGTGATGCCTTCATGCTTGGCGCAGGGCGCGCGATGCTCGGACAGCCGAACGGGCTTGCGGGGTGGCTCGATGATCCCTTCTGAGCATCATTGCAATTCCCGAGAGATCACCGCCGCAGAACTGGCCGGGCAGCGCGCGATCGTCGTGCTTGCACCGCACCCCGATGACGAGGCGCTCGGGTGCGGCGGCCTGCTTGCCCATGCGTTCGCGAGCACTGGCGCGCATGTGGTCCAGATGACCGACGGTGCGGCCTCGCACCCCCGTTCAACCCAATGGACCCCGGAGCGACGCGCCGAGCTGCGGGCGCATGAACTGTTGGTCTCGGTACGAGAGCTCGGAGGCACCGAGAAGGACATCACCAGGCTCGATCTTCCCGATGCAGGGATGACCTCGCAGGCTCTACCATTTCTGTCGCTCGCCCAAGACGTTGCTTGCCTCATGTCCCGGCTTGGGGCGCGCACGTTGCTGGCCACGGCGCCGACCGATCCCCATTGCGACCATCAGGCCACCGCCGCTATTGCCCGCCTTGCTGCGCGGCTCTCGGGGGCGCGTTTGCTCTATTACCCCGTCTGGTCGCGCTGGAAGGTGCCCGACTTTCGACAGCGCCTCGCGCCAATGCAAGAGTATCGGTTCGACACCTCATCCGTGCGTCGCAGCAAAGCCCGCGCCATCGCGGCGCATCGCAGCCAGCACGGTGAGATCATTTTGGACGACTCAGAAGGATTCAAGCTGGACCCTGCCTTCGTCCAAATGTTCGTCGAAGCCGATGAAATCTTCTTCGAAGAGCTAGCATCATGACCGCCGTGGCTCTCAACCATCTTACCGCTCTTTACGCCGCCGACGACGATCCGTGGAGCTTCCGCAGCAGCCTCTACGAACAAGAGAAGTTCCGCGCGACCTGCGAGGCTCTTCCGCGAGCGGGGTACCGCTCGGCGCTCGAACTCGGATGCGGAAATGGCGAGCTTGCGCGTCACATCGCGCCCCGCTGCAATCATTACACCGGCGTCGATGCCGTCGAGACAGCCCTGAAGGCAGCCCAGCGTACGGTGCCGCAAGGTCGCTTCCTGCGGAGCTTCCTGCCCGCGCCGTTACCGAACGGTGCGCATGACCTCATCCTGCTGTCGGAAATCCTCTACTTCCTCGACGCTCCGGGGATCCGCAGCCTCGCCATGCAAATCGATAAGGCATGGCCCACGGCAGACGTGCTATGCGTCACATGGCTCGGGCCAAGCGGTAACACCCTGCAAGGTGCCGAGGCGCTGGCGTTTTACCGCGCCGCCAGCCGGCGCCGCTTCGCCTGCCAGCGCCAAACTGCGGATTACCGCATTGATCTTGCGGCTGGCCCCGCATGAGCCGCCTGAGTGTTACGGTCGTTAATGCGCACGCCTTCGCCGAATTAGGCACCGTCATCGTGGTCCCCGCGCGTAACGAAGAAGAGCGCATCGGCGACTGCCTGTCCCACCTCTTCGCGCAGGATGCTCCCATTCCAGCAGGGATCGTCCTTTGCGTGAACAACACCACCGACGAGACCGCTGCTCGCACCCTTGCGCAAGCACGCAGCCGTCGCCGTCCGCTGATCCTTGTTGAGGCGACCTTTGCCAGTGGTGGCGTCGGACGAGCCCGGCGCCTCGGCCACCGGATCGCCATGCGCGCCGCGCCGCAGGCCACCGTCTTCCTGTCGACCGACGCAGATTGCCTGCCCGCGCCCTGCTGGCAGCGCGAAATGGAAGCTGTACTGGCACGCGCGCCCGCCGTGCTGGGGCGGATCGACGTCTGCGGGCGGGAGCTTGCCTCCTTTCCCGCGAGCGTTCTGCTGCGCCAGCGTCAGGAAAACGCCTTCGCCGCGCTGGCCATGGAGTTCGAGCGGCTCATGGACCCGGCTGGGCCCGACGGTATCGGCCTTAACACCGCCGGCGGCGCCAACCTCGGGTTCCGCCGCGCGGCCTACCGCAGCGTCGGCGGCTACCGCCCTCTTGAAACCGGCGAAGACCGCGACATCATCAACCGGGTGCGCGCAGCCGGATTCCGCCCTCTTCGCGCCGAAAACGCGGTGGTGCTGGCCTCCATGCGCCGCGATGGGCGTGCTCCCGGGGGCATGGCCGATGAGATCGTCGCTCGTTTCCGTCATGGAGATTGCAGCGTAGATAGCGCACTCGCCCCATTTGAGGTGATGGTGGCACGTCACCTTGGGCACAATGCCGTCGCGCCCCGTCTCACCCTGGCAGGTGCGCGCGGTGATCTTCAGGCTCTTCAGAGCTGCGTAGAGGCCTTGCGGTTGCTCGCTTGTGTAGAAAGCCGTCGGCGCTACCTAGCCGGCCTAACGCCATTGAGCCCGGTACTGGCCGCGCCCTTGGCCACGCGTGGCGCCTCTCGCAAAGATAATCGGTAAGGATGGAACTGCGGCAAACTGTCGCGGGTTGTAAAGGCAATGACGGCGCGCACCGCCGCTCCATGCAAACCGAAGGAGGCAAGGATGACCGATCCTTCCAACGACACTCCGACGACACCTGCCGCAGAAAGTGCCGCGCGCGAGGTGCGCGACGATCTCCGGACCAAAGCCCGTGATACGGCAGAGGAAGTGAAAGAGCGTGCCAGCGGCTTCGAGGAAGACCAGCGCAGCCATGTGGCAGACGAGGTTTCGGACGTCTCGAACGCGCTTCGCAAAGCCGCCGAGGAGATGCGCAGCGGCTCTCCGCAGGAGCGGACCATGTCGCAGATCGCCACGACCCTGGCGGATGCATCGGAGTCAATTCGAGACAAAGACCTAGGCGAAATGGCAAGCGGCCTTTCGGACTTCGCGCGTCGCAACCCGATCGCTTATCTCGGCGGTGCCGCAGTTCTCGGTCTTGCCGCCGCGCGTTTCGCCAAGGCCGGCAAGAGCGGAGGCCGTTCGGGCCCGGCACCGGAGCCCGCGCCGCGCCCTGCGTCACCGACCAGCCCTGTGGATGCGGCCCGCGCCCGCGATCTTCCGGCGCAACCTACACCAACACCGACCGCGGCGAGCCCTGCCACCCCAGCGTATCACCGCCCGGAAGCGGAGGACATTTGATGCCGACCGAACAGACAACCGGAACCACCAATCTGGTGAGCAACATTATCGCACATGTCACCACGCTGGTGCGTAAGGAAATGGAACTGGCGCGCGCCGAGCTGGGCGAGAACCTCAACGGTGCCGCGACGGCGGTGGGCGTGATTGTCGCTGGCGTGGTCTTCACACTTGTCGGCCTCAACGTCATTGCGGCCGCGCTGGTGGCCGCTCTGACCGCAGCAGGCATTCATCCTTTCTGGTCTGCCGTGATCGTCGGCGGCGTCGCCCTCGTTGCAGCGCTGATCATGATCAAGGGCGGGATGAGCAAGCTCAAGGCAAGCAGCCTTGCGCCGACCCGCACCACCGAGAACGTCCGTCGCGACGTGTCCGCAATCAGGGAGACGACCAATGGCTAATCGCAAAACGGCGGCAGAAATCGAGCGCGAAATCGAACGTGAGCGCGAGGGCTTGACCGCTTCCGTCTCTGAACTCCAGAGCCGTTTTTCGGCAGACGAAATCGTGGCACAGGTGGGCCGCCACCTGCAGACCCACGGCAGCGAGATGGGACAGGCGTTCTCGAAGTCGGCCAAGCAAAACCCCATCGGGCTCACGCTGACCGCCGCCGGACTCGCGTGGATGGTCTTCGGTCGCTCCTATGATGACGAGGATAAGCGTCTAGCGGGGGACCCTCTGAGCCGCCAAATCCGCAAGGGCCGCCGGGCGGCCCGCGCTGAAAGCGCGTCGGCTGGACCGGACTGGGCCACCCGTAAGCCGGGCTACGGCACCAGCTACCGTCCAAGCTACTACGATGATCTGCACCTTGATGACGGGGAGGAGAGCGAGACCTTCGGTGACCGCGTCGATCGCACGCAAGCTCGACTGAAGGCGGGCTTCGAGGCGGGTCGCCAAAACGCGGCCGCCACCGCAGGCGAAGCGCGCGCCAAGGTCGGAGAGGCCGGAAGCGCTGCACGCGACTCCATCTCGGCGAAGTCGGCTCAGGCGCAGTCGGTGCTTGAAGACGGCTACGGTCGCATCACCGCGGGGACCGAACGCATGTCGGAAAGCGCCCGGCGCCGTGTCATCGAAGCCCGCGAACGCGCGCTGATCGCCCGCGAGCGTGCAGGTAAGGGAGTGCAACGAGCCGGTGCAAGCGCCGCCGATTTCTTCGGCGAGCATCCCCTTGTTGCAGGCGCCCTTGCCATCGCGGCCGGTGCCGCCCTCGGCGGAGCGGCACCGCGCACCAAAGCCGAGGACGGCCTCATGGGCGAGTACAGCGAAGCGTTGTTCGCCGAGGCTGAAGCGATCTTCCACGAGGAGCGAGACAAGCTTGCAGCGGTTGCCGATGCCGCCCTCGACGAGGGTCAAAGCATCGCCCGCGGGGCGCGCACAGAGGCTGATGAGCGCACTCCCGGCGACAAGCCCGCCGAGCACGCACTTGCAGACGCCGTGAAATCTGCCGGCGAGCGCATCGAGGATCGGGTACGGGACGAAGCGGAGGCGCAGAAGCTGGGCCGTCCGCACGTGACCTCGGACACGCCGAAATCGGATACGCCGAAGCAGGGCTGAAATCAGCTGACCGAGACTTCGCGCCGGTGCCGGGGTGGCACCTGCGCGACTTTGATATGATCAAGGATGAGTGGATGCCAAACGATGGATCCTTTGCCACACGGCCACGCCAGATCAGCTTGACCGGCTGGAAAGCCATCGCGATGCGCGTGAAATCCGAGTTGGCTGCAGACCGGATCAGCTTGGTTTCAGCGGGTGTCGCATTCTATGCGCTGATGGCAATCTTCCCCGCAATCACAGCCCTCATGGCGATCGCCGGGCTGTTCATCACCCCCGCCGACGTCACTGCACAGATCCAGCAGATTACCGAGGTGCTGCCGCAGCGTGCCGCCGAGATCCTGATAGAGCAGGCCAAATCTGTCGCGGGGTCGCAGAGCGGGGGTCTTGGACTTGCGGCTGTTCTGGGCGTGCTACTTGCGCTCTATTCCGCCTCGCAAGGCGTCGCCCATCTGATCGAGGGGCTGAACGTCGCCTATGACGAAACCGAAGAGCGCGGCTTCATCCGCCTCAAGCTGACCACACTGTCGCTCACGCTGCTGCTGATTGCCGGACTTCTCCTGGCCATCGGGGCGCTCGTCGTTCTGCCCGGGATGCTCGCGATTTTCGAGCTTGGTCCAGCGCTCGAAGCCTTTGCGTCGTGGGCGCGTTGGGGCGTGCTGCTCCTGCTGATCGTTTCCGGCATAGGGCTGATCTATCGGTTCGGCCCCTCCCGAAAGGCGGCAGATTGGGCATGGATCACCCCCGGCGCCCTCGTCGCCTGCCTGCTGTGGCTCGCCGGGTCGCTCGCCTTCTCTCTCTACGCCGAGCATTTTGGGTCCTACCAAGAAACTTTCGGATCACTGGCTGGCGTTATCATCTTGTTGTTCTGGTTGTGGATTTCGGCTTACGTGATTCTGCTGGGCGCCGAGATCAATGCCGAGATGGAGGCGCAGACGAGCCATGACACGACCACCGCCAAGGACATGCCGCGCGGCGTGCGCGGGGCGGTGAAGGCCGACGAGTTCAGGGGCAGCGGTGAACGCTAACGCCCATGACCTGAGCGGATCGGCTTTGCACTCCCGAGCCTGAATTCTGTTGGGATTTAGCCGGCTGCTGAAAAACTCCGACCTCGACGCCCCTCGCGGAACATGATTCACCGCAACAACGGCGAGGACGGAGGTGGCGATGCGTGGATCGGACAAGGTGACGGGATCGCTGTTCAGCTATGTCGATCTCGAGGAGCGCATCCCGTCCCGGCATCCGCTGCGCAAGATCAGGTCCGTGGTCAACGATGCGCTGCGCTCCTTGGATGCCGATTTCGATCGGCTCTACGCGCATGAGGGTCGCCCCTCGATCGCACCGGAGCGGCTGATCAGGGCCAGCCTGCTGCAGATCCTCTATTCGATCCGATCGGAGCGGCAACTCATGGAACAGATGGACTACAACCTGTTGTTCCGTTGGTTCGTGGGCCTCGGGATCGTCGACGCGGTGTGGGTTCCTACGGTGTTCACGAAGAACCGCGACCGGCTGCTGACCACGGATATGTCCCGTAGCCGCCGGTGAAGCCATGCTCATCGCGAAGCCGCTCGAATACCCGCTTCGCCGTGTGCCGTTGCTTTCGATGGACCTCGCGATCCCCTTCCAGCCAGCCATCGATGATCTCGGTGAACCCATCCAGCTTCGGCCGCTTCACCGGCGCCGTCCGCCGGTATCCAGGCGGAACCGAGAACGCCAACATCTTCCGAACGCTGTCGCGGGAAACCCCAAACTGACGCGCAGCCTCGCGCTGGCTCATGCCTTCTGAACAAGCCAGGCGAACCTTCCGATACAAATCCACGGTGAAAATCCTCCCGCCCTCCCTGTCGCCAGAAAGGGTAAAGGTGCACGACTTTTGCGCCGCCCGCAGCGGGCTCATCCCGCCGCTACCGTGGTCGACTTTCTCACCGCCGTTCTCAGCGCTTCGATCTCGGCCTCCATAATGCGCTCGGCTGCAAAGGCCAGCATCTCGCGCACGAGATCGCCATCAGCCTGCTTCTCAACCCGCTCCATCAGAGCCATTCTGTCGTCGGTCATCGTCATCTCCGTCTCAGGTTTCAGGTGTCGCAACCCAAACCTACTCCGAAGATCGACGATGAACGCCAGCCTCGCGATCAGCGACGCTCGCGGCTTCCTACACCACGACGCGGGGCACTATCG
>NZ_JAAGOV010000060.1:0-34816 GCF_010500785.1 Salipiger sp. PrR003 | reverse complement strand
AACGCCGATCCCTCGGGCTCTCCGCTGACGTTCGACGGCACGCACCTCACGCCGGAAGGGGCAAGATACATGGGCGATCTGCTGAAACCTTATCTGGTCAAGCAGCTCCAGGCAGAGCACCACCCGGTGAACGAGATGCTGCGCCCCTAGGGCACGGCGCCGGCGGGAGACCCGGAGCCGGACATCCCAACCGCCTCACGCCTCGTCGGCCCCCTCAACGAACGCGCGATGCCGCAGGCTTCTCAAACATTCGGACAAGGAAAGCTGGCGATCCCGGCAGGACGGTAAGACCACCTGCAAAATCAACACCTTGCCTTGCCTTACCCGGCTTGAGGCGGGCATTGAAAACATTGGCGAATTTTCCCGTTTGTCCACCCTAAAAATCGGGGGGGCAAGGGCATGAGCAACCGTGTCAGCGTATCCGTGGTGAAGAAGGTTCTCGGCTCTGCTGTGCGCAAGAGCATCATGCTCTACTTCGCCGACAAGGCCAGCGACGACGGTCGCGGCATCTTCTCCTCGAAGGGTACCATCTCGGCTGAGCTGGAGATTTCCCGCTCGACGGTCATCGCCAATATCAACGAGCTGGTGGAGGAAGGGCTCCTCATCGTGGTCGGCGACCGCCGCCATCCGAATGGCGTGACCGTCGAATATGACATCGATTTGGAGGCCCTCGACCGGCTGCCGAACGTCAAGGACAAGCCCAATGACCCGTCCGGGAGCCGGACCCGTCCGACAGCCGGACCCGTCCGGGAGCCGGACACCACCTGTCCGGCAGCCGGACATGACCCGTCCGGGAGCCGGACACAAACCATCCTAGAACCATCCTTTAACCTTGTGTGTGTCGACGCAGAGGCTCAGCGAGAGACCGACGCGGCGTTTGAGAGGTTCTGGGACGCTCATCCTCGACCCCGCTCGAAGGACGCTTGCCGTGATCTCTTCGACCAAGCCGTGAGGTCGGGAGAAGACCCCAACCGCATCGCTGCGGCAGCCGAGGCGTATCGGGCTGAGAACAAGGGCAATGCCCGACAGTACGTCGCCTATGCCGACAACTGGCTCCGAGACGACCGCTGGGAGGATCACCGGGAGGCCGAGGGCGGCAAGCAGGGCCAGCCCTGTGCCAGTGGCGACCTTGCGGCCTTCTGGGCGAAGAAGATCAGCGCAGGCGTCTACGTCGCGCCCTCTGCGATCAGCGCCAAGATGGCGACCGAGATGCTCAGCCGACGTCTGGTGTCGGAAGCCGAGCTGCGCCGGATCGGGGTGTGACGATGGCAGACAGCAAGCCCAACGACACCCCGCCGCTCGACCGGTGGCGCTTCGACGCGCTGGTGGCTGGAGCCGAGAAGCTCTGGGGCCTCGAGGCCATCGCCCGCGCGCTCAACGTCTCGGTCGACAAGGCCCGAAGGCTGGCCCGCGAGCCGAGCGTTCCGATCTATCGACCGATCGGCGCTGGCAGCTACTTCGCCTTCCGCTCCGAGCTTGATGCCTGGTTGCACGGCGAGAGCTTCCGCCGATCGCAGCGCAGCGCGGCGAAGTAGGGCTCGGTCGATGATGGTTCAGCAGCTCGCAGGCGCATCCGCCGGCCCGGCGCCGAGCACCCCGGGGGTGGTCCTGAACTTTCAGGGTGCCATGGGGACCGGCGCGGGGAGGCTCGCGCGATATTTGCCCGAAATAGGGATTTTTGATGAGGGCTCTTCCCGGAAAACCCACGAAAACCCACGATTTGCTAGGTTCTGCCAGCTAGGCAGCGCAGAGGTTTCCGCCGAGTCTGCGGGCATGTGGCTGTTCAAACGCAAACCTCAGATCGAAACCAAGGGCCTCGCCGAACCCGGCGATGACCTCTACGCCCTTTTCGGCATCACACCGACGGCGTCCACCGGCACGCCGGTCACGCCCGATGCCGCCCTCCGCGTTCCCGCCGTCGGCTCGGCGATCCGGGTTATTTCGGAGGCCGTCGCGACACTCGACGTGAGCATCAAGCGCATTGAGGCCGATGGCACCGAGGTGCAGGATGCTGGCCACCAGGCGCTGCCGCTGCTGCGCGACCAGGCGAACGACTGGACCGACGGTTTCTCGTTCATCCGAGACCTCGTCATTGACGCCCTCTCTGACGACAAGGGCGGCATGGCCTACGTCAACCGCCTTGCGGATGGCCGCATCGCGGAGATCATCCGCTATCGCCGGGGCGTGATCGATGTCCAGTTTGATCAAACCACGGGCGAGCCGAGCTACAAGATCGACGGGCGCCGTGTACCGGCCTCGGATATGATCCACCTTCGGAGCCCCTTCGGGCGCTCGCCGCTGTCACTGGCTCGCGAAGCCATCGGCGTCGCCATCGCACTCGACAGCCACGCTGCCAAACTCTTCGGCAGAGGCGCCCGCCCGTCTGGCGCGCTGATGTTCCCGAAGGGCATGGGCGAAGCTTCCGTGAAGGCTGCCCGAACGGCGTGGAAGGCGACCCATGAGGGCAGCGACGCGAACGGCCAGACTGCGATTCTGTACGACGGTGCCGAGTTCAAACCCTTCACCTTCAACTCGACCGACGCCCAGTTCCTCGAGAACCGCAAGTTCCAGATCCTCGAAATCGCGCGCGCGTTCCGCGTCCCGCCCTCGATGCTCTTCGACCACGACCGGGCGACCTGGTCGAACACCGAGCAGATGGGCCGCGAGTTCCTGAGCTACACGCTGGAGCCTTGGCTGCGTGCCACCGAGGGGGCGCTGCGCCGCGCCCTCTTCACCGACGAAGAGCGTGGAACCCATGCTGTGCGGTTCGATCGCGATGACCTCACCCGGGCCGATCTCTCGACGCGCGCCACGGTGATCAACTCGCTGATTTCCTCCCGGACGATCAACCCGAACGAAGGGCGCCAGTGGATCGGGCTGACGCCGCGCGAAGGCGGGGACGAGTTCCTCAATCCCAACATCACCGAGACCCAGGTACCCGCGCCTGGTGCCCCCGAAGACAAGGAAGACCCCGATGCAGCTTGAGGACATCCGCGCCTTCTCCGCCGATCAGGACCGCGGCATCTGGTTCGAGCTCCTCGACCCCGTGACCCATCAGGCAACCGGCATCCGCCTCAAGGTCGCGGGCCCCGACAGTGAAGTCCAGAATCGCGCTCGGCTACGGTTGGCGGATGACCTCTCCGAGGTTGCGGACACCGAAGGCCGCGTGACCGCCGAAGCGCGAGAGCGCGCCCGCCTGGACAGCCTCGCCCGCTGCGTCATGGCTTGGGAGATCAGCGAGGACGGTCATCCGGTCCCGTTCACCCACGCCAATATCGTCCGCCTCCTGAAAGCCGCCGCATGGGTGCAGGCGCAGGTGGATGCCTTCGCGTCTGATCGCGCTGCGTTCCGGAGGGCTGGCTGATGGATCGCGTCTTCCTCGAAACCAAGTTTGACGCCGCCGATGATGGCAGCATCGAGGGGCTCGCATGGCCCTATGGCCAAGGCGACCGGGTTGGCGACTGGATCCAGAAAGGTGCCTTTGCGAGTGCTTCCCTGCCGATCCCGATGCTCTTCGCCCACGACCAGAAAGAGCCGGTGGGGGTCTGGGAATCCGCCGATGACCGCGAAGACGGGCTCCACCTGAAAGGCCGACTGCTGGTCTCGGACGTTGTTCGCGCCCGCGAGGTGCGCGCCCTCGTCCAGGCCGGCGCCGTGCGGGGTATCTCGATCGGCTTTCGCACGAAAAAGGCCATGCGCCGGGCGCGTGGCGGCCGAACGATCACCGACCTCGAACTCCTCGAGGCCAGCCTCGTGACGATCCCGATGCACCCGGGTGCCCGTGTCACCTCGACAAAGACTGCTGTGAGGGCGCTGACCCTCGCCGCCCAACTGCAACGCGCTTCGGCGCAGCTCGCAAAAAGGACCTGAAATGCGACACCTGATGAAGACCGGGCTGCGTGGCAGCACGGCGCTCTCCCCCGCCGATCTCACCCTTAAGGAAGGCGGCGAGGACGATCCGAACGACATCGTCACCAAGGCCATCGGCGATCTCACCGAAACCGTGAACAAGCGCTTTGACGACCAGGATGCGGATCGCAAGAAGCTGTCCGACCGCCTCGACAAGATTGAGGCCAAGTCCAACCGCGCCAAGGGCGAGGGCGAGGACGATCCCGACGAGGCCGCCGCCGTCGAGAAGAAGGCCTTCGGCACGTACCTTCGCCGCGGCGATGCCGTTCCGGACGAGGACCGCAAAGCCCTGACCGTCGCGAATGACGAACAGGGCGGCTACCTGGCGCCGGCCGAGATGAGCACCGAGTTCATCCGCGACCTGGTCGAATACTCTCCGATCCGCTCGGTGGCGAGCGTGCGCGGCATTTCGAGCCCGTCGGTGAAATACCCGAAGCGCACCTCGGGCACGAACGCCCAGTGGGAAGGCGAAGCCGAAGAGGCGCAGGAATCGACCGTCACCTTCGGCCAGCTGGAAGTTCCGGCGCGCAAGCTGATGACCTACGTCGACATCTCCAACGAGCTGCTCGCCGACAGTGGCGGCACGGCCGAGGCCGAAGTGCGCCTCGCGCTGGCAGAGGACGTCGGCAAGAAGGAAGGCGCCGCCTTCGTCAACGGGACCGGCGCAGGCCAGCCCGAGGGCCTGATGACCCATACCGGCATTGCCGAGTGGGTGAACGGTTCGACCACCGCCGTGTCGCCCGACGCGATGGTGAAGATGATGTACAACTTGCCGGCGGCCTACCGGAACAGCGGCACGTGGATGATGAACGGCACCACGCTCGGCGTCATCCGGACCCTCAAGGATGGCGATGGGCGCTTCCTCTGGCAGCCCAGCTTCCAAGCTGGTCAGCCGGAAACCATCCTCGGCCGTCCGGTCATCGAGGCCGTGGACATGCCCGATGTCGGTGCTGGTGCCTTCCCGATCCTCTACGGCGACTTCTCTGCCTACCGGATCGTGGACCGGCTCGCGATGTCGATCCTCGTCAACCCGTATCTGCTCGCGACCAAGGGTCTGACCCGGATCCACGCCACCCGCCGTGTCGGCGGCCGCGTGCTCCAGGCCGAGCGCTTCCGCAAGCTCAAGATGTCCACCAGCTAAGGAGAGAACCCATGCGTGACATCGCACCCAACATCGGAGTGGTTCAGGCCGTGGCGCCTGCGGTCCTCTCCGCAACGGCCACCTCGGCCGCCATCGACCTTCTCGGCTTCGAGGCCGCGGCGCTGGTGCTCAATACCGGGGCCATCGTTTCGGCCGGCGACTTCACCGCCAAGCTGCAGGAGAGCGACACCACCACCTCGGGCGACTTTACCGACGTGGCGGCGGAGCACCTGGTGGGCAGTCTCCCGGCCACGCTCGAGGCCGACAGCGTCTACAAGCAGGGCTACATCGGCAACAAGCGGTACATCCGCGCGGTCCTCACCAAGAACGGCGGCACCTCGATTGCCGGCGGCGCGGTGATCGTGAAGGGCCACCCGCACGACGCGCCGGTGGCCTGACAATGAATCGCGGGGCGACCTCCTTTGAGGGCCTTCACGACCGGCCCAAAAGCGAGAAGCTGCTCTCCTACACGCCCCGTGTACTGACATCGTATGGTCAAGGGCAGCGTGGTCGAAGGACGGGGCGAATCGCCCCGTCCGTTATCCACGGGGGCGACAGTGCCCGGTAAGCCTCCCAAGGTCTGCGGCTGCGGAAAGCTCGTACCAGGTGGCCAACGATGCCCCTGTCAGCGTGACCGTGACGCGGAGCGCAAGGCGAAGTTCGATCGCAAGCGCCTCAGTTCCAGTGCCCGAGGCTACACAGGCTCGTGGGATCGGGCTCGCGCCCAGTTCCTACGTCAGCATCCATTTTGTCGACGCTGCGGCGACCGGGCCTCTGTCGTCGACCACATGACACCGCACCGCGGCGACCAGCGTCTCTTCTGGGACAAAACCAACTGGCAGCCGCTCTGCACCACCTGCCACTCAAGCGCCAAGCAACGTGAGGAACGGCGCAGCAACCCGAGGACTTAGACATGCCGATTTTTTCCACCGCAGGCGCGAAGCTTTTCATCGGTGGCGTACAGCCGATGAAGTCAGAGGACTTCGTTTTGACCGATTTCGACGGCCAGACGTGGACCGAGATCAAAGAGCTCGAAGCTCTCGGATCACTCGGTGACAGTGCAAACGAGATCACCCAAGACATCATTGGTGAAAAGCGGACGAAGCGCCTGAAGGGCACTCGCGTCGCTCCGCCGATGGAAGTGATTGCCGCAATCAATTACGAAGATGCCGGTCAGGCCGCTGTGATCGCAGCCGAAAAGACCGACGACGACTTCGCCTTCAAGATTCAGCTGGACGACGCCCCGTCGGGCGGCACGCCGAGCGAGCGGTATTTCATCGCGAAGATTGCCAGTGCGACGGAAGCGTATGACACCGCCAACTCCGTCATGAAGTTGAATATGTCGCTGTGGATCAACTCCAACGTCGTGCGTGTCAACGCCGCCGAGGGCGTCTAATCCATGGCCATCCTCACCCTCGTTCAGCTCAAAGAGCAACTCAGCTTCACCGATGATATCGGAGACGTGGACAACGCACTGCTTCAGCGCAAGCTCGAAGCGGCACAGAACCATGTCGAACGTCTTCTCGGCTTCAAGATCGAGGAAAATTTCGGGGGTGAGGATCAAGAGCCAGTACCACCGGTTCTGGTCGAGGCGGTCAGTCAGCTTGCTGCCTGGTGGTACGAACAGCGAGAAGCCGCGGCGGAAGCTGCCCGAGAGGTACCTTTCGGTGTGAAGGAGATCGTGACCGAGTACCGGGAGTTCACCTTCTGATGGCTGATGATGGCGGTCTCTCGAAGTTTCAGGCACGTCTTCGGGCGATCCCCGCAGCGGCTCGTGAGGCTGTCACCCCCGCGCTGACGGCGGGAGGCTATGAGATCGCGGATGCCATCGAAGCCCTCGCGCCTGAGGATGAAGGTGACCTGATCGGTTCAATCGCGGTAACGCTTCCGGGGCAATCCACGCCTCCCTATTCCCAACCGGGCGGCGGGCAGGTGGTGCCGGAGAACCAGGTAGCGATTACCGCTGGCAACTCCGATGTCCGATACCCTCATCTCGTCGAATACGGCACCACCCACACGGCGGCGCAGCCGTTCTTCTGGCCGGGCTACAGGCTCGCGCGAAAGAAAGCTCAGAACCGAATCAAGCGCGCGATCTCCAAGGCCATCAGGGGGGCCAAGTGATGTCAGCTGACCTCCCCGTCCAGATCGCCCTGCGCGCGCGCCTCGTGGCCTCTCCGGCCGTGACCGGGCTCGTGCCCGCGTCCAGCATCCTCGATCGCAATTCGACGCCGGCTCCGCGCCCTAGCATCATCCTCGGGGAGGTGCAGGTCATCGACGAGGGTGACAGCATTGCCCGGACGCGGGAGCGCATCGTGCACACCCTCCACGTCTGGAAGACAGAGCCATCGCGGGAGGGCATCAAGCAGATCATGGCGGCGATGCGCGCCGCCATCCGTTCGGCCCGCCTCGACCTTGGCACCGACTACCACTGCGTCGATTGGCGCGTGTCCAGCGTGCGTGCCCTGTCGGACCCGGACGGCGAGAGCTCGCATGGCGTCCTGACCGTGGAAGTGCTGGCAGAGGAGGTGAGCGCATGAAGGCCGGGAAGATGGTCCACGTGATCTCGATCGAGCGCGCCACGGCGACCATCAGTCCCGCGGGCACGCCGGTCACGACCTGGGCGCCGGTTGCGACCCTGCGCGCCGAGCTCGTTGAGCAGCAGGCCGAAGAGTTCCTTCGAAATGCAGGCGACACCACTGTCGCTACAATCGTCTTCCGTACTCGCTTCCTGCCTAGCCTCACCGACGAGGACCGCGTGAGCTTCGACGGCAACGCCTTCGACATTGACCGCATTGTTCCAATTGGGCGCCGCAAGGGGCTCGAAATTCGCTGTAGGGAGATTTCGCCATGAGGGGAGTGAAGCCGCATATCAGGGTCGAGCGCGAGCCTTTGGCGGATCGCCCGGCGCCGGACTACCTCAGCGCAGATGCGCGCGCGGAGTGGAATAGGATCGTGCCAATTCTCGCGAAGCGCAAGATCCTCACGGAAGCGGATGTTGGATGCATCGAGAACTATTGCATGGCCATCGGCACGGTCCGTGAAATGGATCGTGAGATTCAGCGCGTGGGCGCCGTGCAGAAGGTCTTCAAGATAGACAAGGAAGGCGTCTCGGTCCTCACATCGATCCGCAAGAATCCGGCGGTGAGTATTCGTGCAGAGGCGATGACCCAATCGCGCCTCTACGCCGCCGAGCTTGGGGCGACTCCGGTTTCCAGGTCGCGCCCGACCGTTGACGACGATGACGACGATGACGATCTGTTCGGTTGGACCGGGGGGTAATCGATGCTTGTCCCCTCGTGGATCGATAACCCCGACGAGATTCCCGATCCCCTTGGGCGGGGAGAGCGTGCCGTGCAATGGCTTCGGATGCTCAAGCACCCAAAGAACCCGGCACCCGGACATCCGTTCGAACTCGACGCATGGCAGGAGAACGTGGTCCGGCGCATCTACGGACCTCGGAACGAAGATGGGAGCCGCGTCGTTCGTCGCGTCGTGCTGTTGCTGCCCAGGGGAAACCGGAAGACCAGCCTCTCCGCCGCGATCACGCTGCTGCATGTGATGGGGCCGGAGAGCGAGCCTGGAGGCCTCGTGGTGTCGGCGGCATCCGCACACGAACAGGCGCTCGAGCTCTACAACGAAGCCGCCATGATCATTCGCTTCGACCGCCGGCTGGAAAAGCATCTCAGCGTGCGTGAGTATCAGTCGCGTATTTCCTGCAAGAAGCGGCAGACCAGATACATCGCCGTGGCTTCCGACGGCAAGGTTCAGCATGGCAAAACGCCCAACGTCGTCATTGCCGACGAGCTTCATGCCTGGGAGGGGCGCGCAGGCCTGCGCCAATGGGAGGCGCTCGACTCGGCGCTCGTAAAGGTGCCCGGCACACTGATGATCGTTGCCAGCACCTCGGGCCGCGGGCAAGAGAACCTCGCGTGGCAAACCGTCGAGTACGCCATCAAGGTTCAGAAGGGTGAGATTGATGACCCGGCCACCCTGCCTGTCATTTTCATGGCCGAGCCCGAAGACGATTGGACGGATGAGGCACTTTGGCATGCGGTGAACCCCGGCCTTGCCCACGGCTATCCGGACCTGCCGGCGTTTCGTGATAAGGCTCGCAAGGCCGAGCATTCGCCGTTCGAACGGGACAGCTTCCTTCAGTTCAACCTCAACCGCTGGCTTGATCAGACCACCTCCCCATTCGTTGAAATGCACGTCTACGATCAGGGTGCGCACGACGTGGACCCGGAAGAGATGGAGATGGTCCAGGAACCATGCTACCTCGGCGTCGACCTCTCGAAGAACGAAGACCTTACCGTGGTGGTGGCCTGCTGGCCGGACGGTGAGGATGGCTACCAGGTGGTTCCCTACTTCTTCTGCCCAGAAGACAACCTGCGCGCCCGAGGTGAGGCACACGGCGTCGACTATGTCTCTTGGGCGGAGGATGGCTACATCATCCCAACGCCGGGCAACACCGTTGACCTGCGCGCGGTAGAGGAGCACATCCGCGAGCTTTGCGCCCGCTTCAACGTTCGCGAGATCGCCTTCGACCCGACCTATGGGCGCGCAATGATGGCCGATCTCGTCGATGACGGCCTGCCCGCTGTCGAGTTCCGTCAAGGTTGGGTAACGATGGCACCCGCGGTCAAAGAACTTGAGCGGGCAATTCTCGGCGGTCGATTCAAACACGCCGGCCACCCGGTGCTGCGCTGGAACTTTGGCAACATTCAGCTTCATGTCGATGCAGCCGGAAACCGATCGTTCCACAAGGGCAAGAGTGGCAACAAGATCGACGGCGCGGTGGCCTGCGCCATGGCCGTAGCGCGCTGCGCGGCGGCCGAGGATCACTTCACCAGCTCGGCCGACTGGTTCACCGATGAACTCTGGACAACGTAAGGGCCGCGCAGATGGATGAAGAACGCCTTGTCGTCGCGCTCGAGGCGCGCATTCGCGACTTCGAAAAAAACATGCAGAAGGCAGAACGCCGGGGAACGCAGTCCTACTCCTCGCTTCGCCGCGGCTCGCAAACTGCGACCACCGCCATGGAGCGCGACATGCTGCGCTCGACCAGCCGGATCAACCAGGCGTTGGCCTCGACCTCGACGCAGATTGGCGCGTTTGGAAGAGCCTTCCTCGCGGGTGCGCTGGCGACCGGCATCGCAGCCATCACCACCGGGGCGGCGCGGGCGGTTCGCGGCATCGCCGATATCGACAGGGAAGCCAAGCGCGCTGGCCTCAGTCTAAAAGCGTTCCAGGAACTGAAATTCGTCGGAGACCAGAACCGCATCGAGATCGACGCGATGATCGACGGTTTCAAGGAGCTGCAACTGCGGGCCGACGAGTGGATCACCACGGGGGCTGGCCCGGGCGAAGAGGCCTTCCGCCGCCTAGGCTACAGCGCAACCGACCTGAAGCGCCGTCTCGAGGAACCGGAAGAACTGTTCCTCGATATCGTCAACCGAATGGAAGACCTCGACCGCGCCGCGCAAATTCGAGTGGCAGACGAGGTGTTCGGCGGCACCGCCGGGGAGCGCTTCGTGGAACTGCTTGAGCAGGGCGACGAGGGGCTGCGGCAGACCATGCAGCGCGCCCATGAGGTTGGGGCGGTTCTCGATGCGGAAATGATCGAGAAGGCGCAAGACATCGACCGGCGGTTCAACGATCTTGCAACGCGCGTCAGCTCCTTCGGCAAGCGGGTCGCGGTTGAATTCGCCGACGCCGCTGTGGAGGCCGTGGACCTGCGCGCCAAGCTCGACGAGCTATTCCCGAACGAGGGGCAAGGCCGGGCTGTGCTCGGGGATGAGGCCTTCGAAGCGCTGGAAGATAACCGGGATGCGGTGGATGCGGCAGCCGTGGATATCGGCGAGCTGCGCGAGCAGTACGTGGGCCTCGCTGAGGACGCCGACAGGACGGCCAATGCGCTGACGCAGGCCGCCAACCTGGCGCGCGCGTGGGGTTACGAGGAAGTCGCGGCCACACTTGCGGACAGCGCCACCGAGATGCGCAATCTCTCGGACCAGTTCAAGGACGGCACTATCGATGGCGAGGCCTTCGGTGACCAGCTGTCGACGATCCAGACCAATGCCAGCGCGGCCTTCGATGAGCTCAGTGAAGCGGACAAGGTGGATTTCTCCAACGCCATATCCGAGGTCAGCCGCCTCGGATCGATGATCAGCGAAGTCGCTCGCCTTGCTGTCGAGATGGGAAATCGCATCAGGGACGCGGCAGGGCTCGGCGCGGCGGGGCCGGGAATGGATCAGATTCCGTCCGGCCCGCTTGACGTTTCGTTGCCTCCATCTGGACTGGCACCAGGCTCGTCGCCTCGCCCCCAGATGCCTTCGGTGAACTTCGGGCCCGACACCTCTCCGCGGTCGACCAACGCAACCAGCGGGGGCGGTGGGGGCGGTGGGGACAAGCGCAGCGACTTCGAGAAAGAGGTCGAAAGGACGCGAGCCGCGATCGCCCAACTCGAAGCCGAGTCTGTCGCGCTTCTGGCTGTGGCCGAAGGCGGGCGGGAGATGGGCACAGCCGTCGAGTACGCGAGGAAGAAAGCCGAGCTTCTGTACGATGCGCAGAGCGCCGGCTTGAACCTGACGCCAGAACTTCGCGCTCAGATCGAAGAGCTCGCGAGTGGATATGCGACGGCTGGCAGCGCAGCGGAAGCGGCCGCAGACAGGCTGAGGGAGGTGCAGCAAAGCGCCGAACTCGGGGCGGATCGCATGGCCGACTTCTTTTCCGGCATCCTCGATGGCTCCATGAGCGCCGAGGATGCTTTGAAGGGACTGGTCCAAGAACTTCTCCGAGCCCAACTTCGTTCATCGTTTCTGAACCTGGCTGACGGCGGAGGCTCCGGCAGCAGCATCTTCTCAGCAATCGGTACAATCCTTTCCGGCGGCCGGGCCACGGGCGGCCCGGTGCGAGCTGGCAGCGCTTACCTGGTGAATGAGCGCACGGCGAATTCCGAAGTCTTCGTGCCGTCCAGGTCAGGCGGTGTCCTCAACGTGCCGCAGGCACAGGCAGCGCTCCGTCAATCCGCAGCGCCGGTCGCAGCCCCAGCACCCGTGGTTAACGTGCCTGTCACGGTCCAGAGAGAGCCGGGCACCAACGCCGAAGTTCGCCGTAGAGGTGATGGAAGTGTGGATATCCGCGTGATGATCGAGCGGACCATCGATGACTATTTCGCCAGCGGAAAAGCAGATCGCACAATGGGCCATGCATATGGCCTACGTGGTAGACCAAGAGGATACTAGTGATGAAAATTTGGCCCGCCAACCTCCCGTTTTTCAGAGATGCAGAGGGTTTCACGCGCTCCGGACCCACCGGCGGTGTAATTCGCTCCCAAATGTCCGTAGGACCAGATCACGTGCGTCGTCGAACAACCGCAAGCGTCCAGAGGATGACGGCAAAGATGCCGCTGATCTCCAAGGCGCAGTTGCAGACGTTCGAGCAATTCTTCTCCACTGACCTCGCTGACGGCGCCCTGAAATTCGAAGCGGTTGATCCGATTTCCGAGACCTCGAAAACCTTCAGGTTTGTCGGCACATACTCGATAGGCCTGGTCGCATCGTTCTTCGAGGTCTCGGCCGAACTTGAGATTTTGCCATGAGGGGACGTTTGGCGGAAAAGCTCTGCGCTGCTCTCGCTGCCCAACTCGAGGGTGAATCTGTTCGTCAGCCGGAAGGCTCGTCACCGATCTGGAACGCGTTCATGGGGCTTTCCCGTGCGCGTTCGTGTGGCCCCTCCGGGCCAAACCCGATCAGCTATCCGGAAATCGAAGCCTGGTCGCGCCTCATGCGTGTGCCACTAGATCCTCACCACGTTGATGCCATCGTAGCCTTGGATGAGGTCTGGATGTCCAAGGCCTATCGAAGATCGTCTGCTCCAGAAGGAGTGAAGGTGCTCCCGCAGGTTTCTTCGCAGAAGCTCACGGCATCGACACTCGATCTCGCGCTGGGTTGATCTCTTCGAAAGAGATTTGGGTAACCAAGTAACAAAAATATTGAGTTAGGTAACGCGGATCGATTTCAATAAATATCTTTCTTCACCCAACATCCGCGATACCTAAGCCAGGAGTAATGGGGGGACGCAACTATCATTTCTTCTCGTGTCTTCTCTTTTCCTTTCCTTTCAGCGGGAACGGAAACGGCGAGAAAGCAGCATTGAACCTGGTGTGAACTGTGATCTTCCGGAATATTCTGTGATCCAACTGTGACGTTCTGTGACGGTCACAGAATGTCACAGAACGGCAGGCGCCACGTGCGGGCTTTCACGTGTCATCGAACAAATCGAAGTTCGGCGGCATCTCCCAACCGTCGAGCGCCTTTTCGACATCTGAAGCGTCCATGCGCTCTACAATCTCTTGCATCACAAGCTTTGAAGCGCGGAGGTGCGCGCGCTTTAAGTCAGGAGTCAGGCGGTCGGAGTCCATGGCATCGTCTACCATTTCAATCAGCAGCTTGAGACGCTCCATGTCGTTGGTAGGCTTTGCGGGCGCAGGGTACTTTTCTTCGAGCGTAGCGACTAGCTCGCTATTCACGGAGCGGTTGTTCTCAGCTGCGGCAGCCTTGATGCGGTTCCGCAGCCCTGCGGTGATCCTGAGGGCGATTTGAACTGTCGGCAGTTGAGAGCGTTCCGTAGGCATCCTGACCCCTTTTTTGTGCAATCAATCTGATTTTGTGTGTTGACAGTCAATGCAATCAGTATGCATGGTAATCATATTGATTGCACACAGGAGAGAGACGTGTCGGCTAACGTCCAACCACAATCCGGCAACGAGATCGTCGGGGCTACTCTTCGCATGCCTCGCGACTTGCGTGACGAAATGAAGATCCAAGCAATAAGAGCGGGTATCTCGTTCAACGCTCATGTCTTGAAAATTTTGAGGGAGGCCCTGCCCGATGAGGCTACACCACAAAAGTAAAGGGTCACGGCGTCGGCAAACAGCCCGTGACCCTTTTGAAACCCACCCACAAAGATAGGAATTCCCTATGAACGTAACCACACGTCGTGATTTTTGCAAGGGAGCAACGCTCGCCACCGTCGCGGGCGGCCTTGCCGGCTCCATCATCGTTGACCCTCATGCGGATTTGCTCGTGCGTTGGCGTCATGCATCCAAAGCCTGGCGTTCCGAATTCAACCGGGCGGATGAAGATACACCGGCGAGCGAAGCGATCTGGCGGCATAGGGACGAGTTGAGGCGACGGGTCCTTGAAACAAGGCCCCGTACCTTTTCAGGAGCCGCAGCCCTGCTGGCGTTCATAATCGAAGATTCTGATGGTGACTATGTCTATCAGGGGCACGAAGAGGGCCTGAGACTTCTCGCGGAGTTCATGAAGGATCGCATCGCAATCACTGCAGAGGAGGGCATCGCATGATCGATCGTCGCGCATTCTGCCTGGCTGCTGCTGGACCTGCCCTGCTGACCCCCACCCTTTCCAGGACCACTGAAGACCCCATCCTTCCCCACTATCGCGCTTGGCTGGCGGCCCGCGAAGATTGGCGTCGGGCAAGTATGGTCCCCGGCAACGAGGACTTTGACTCGCCCGAAAGCTTAGACGCCGATGAACGGGAGTTCGCGGCAGAAGACCGCATGCTGGACACGGTCCCTACCTCGAAAGAGGGGCTCGCCGCCGTAGCGCACCTCATGTGGGTTCATCTCGGGCCAGCTGCGCTCAAGGGCAGTGAGAATTACGAGGACCAGTTCAACGCCTTGCCAGCACGCATGGCCCGAGCGATCTGGGCCTTCGCGACCGACGGCGCGCCGATGCCTCCAACCACGTTGTGCGAGGAGGAAGCTCTGCATTGATGCTCAATCCATAATTTGCATGACTTTTACGCAAGCAAGTTGACCGAAAGAGATTTGTGTGAGAAAAAATCACACAAACAAGTGGAGTAAGCAAAATGCGCGCAACTAACTATCTTTCGGACAGAGCGGGACGCCTCGGGGAGCAACACAAGACGCTCTCCCTCATCGACAGGGCTCTTGCAGAAAAGGGCTTGCGTCAAATTGGGACAGGTCGAGCAATCCCTACTCCTACCTTGAGGGAAGAGCTCATCCTCATGCTCGCAACTGTCGGCCGTGGACGTCATCCCATCGCAGACACTCCTTCTGTCGCCCAAGTCTGGGCGGCGATGCCTTGTGTCAGCGGTCGTGGCGAGCCTTTCATGGAAATGAAGGGCAAGACATTGATCGAATGCCTTGAGCGCATTTGCGAGGAAATTCGTGCCGGGCGCTTGGAGGAAGAGATTTCGCTTTCACTCGACCTCACCGGCGAGGACGCAACGCTCAATTTTCTTGAGCGGAATGGTGGTGAACATCTGTTCTTTGACTATTCGGGGGTGAAGGTCTCCTACCAGCGCAGAACAGAAGAAGTCATCGACGGGCACTATCTGCGCGACCTCGCGTTTGGGACCCTGGGTGAAAGAAACACCAAGGCTGCCACAGGTGGGGCGCCGCTTCCCAACGACACCTGAAGAACTGGTATTCGGGAGTTTTCTCCGAGGTGAGCAGTTATCGCTTGATATCTAAACCTATCGAGCGCAAGGTTATCAAATGATAACTTGAGGCATGACATGGACAACATCAATCAACGGCAGTTCACCTCTGGAGAGGTCGTAAAGGCTGCGGGCATCGCCATGGGCGCATTTCAGAATTGGCTCAATCGAGGTGTCCTCATCGGTCCAGACCCCATTAAAGGCGGGGGCACGCCCGGACGATATCGCTCTTTCACCTGGTTCACGCTGAATGAGGTTGCGATGGCCGCCGCCATCGTGAAGGCCGGCGTCAATGACGTACAGACGGCCTTCCGCGCGGCTCAGTCATACGCACATGCAGGCAATGGGGCGTTGCCCGGAACGCCCGCTCGCGACCCTTCCCTGCCCTTCGCGGTGGAGCACGGGCGGACGCTTCTGGCCTTCAATGGTGAACGGGCTGGTGTGTTCTTGTACAAGCCCTCGGAAGACATCCTTCCTCATATCCGTCAATCGTTGGGGCGCCCGGAGGGTTTCACCGTGATCGACGCGCTCGATGTCTTTGATCGCGTATGCGGCTCTATCGGCATCCACCCCCAAGAGGTACTCGATCGGGCTTACTCAGAGAGCAACGCCTGACGATTCAAAGAAGGGGGTTTCGTTAACCCCCTCTTAACGATCCCGGAACACGTGACTGATTGAACAGAACGGAAACACTAACATGGCCAACAGACCCGCCACCTTCAAACAGTCAGACGTCACCCGAGCAGCTCGTGGCGTCACCGCCGCCGGGCTGCCCGTTGTCGGGGTCGAGATCGACCGAGAAGGCAAGATCATCATCCGGTGCGCAGAAAGCGACGGGAAGCAGAGCGTCTCTGCCATCGATAAGGCTCTGGGGATCGAGTGATGAAGAAGGGCAAGAAATTCCGCGGCGTGAACCGACATGAAGACCGCCACGGAAAGGTTCGGTGGCGCCTCCGCCGCACAATAAACGGTCGCAAGATCGATACATATCTCCCCGGGCCATATGGCTCGGATGCGTTCAAAGCCGCGTATGAGATCGCCATCAACGACACGGGGAAAGACCGCACCAAGAGCCCGCCTGGCACTTTCAACTACGTGGTCGAGGAGATGATGCGCTCGCGTCATTGGCGGGAGGGCTTGCGAGAATCCACCCGCACCGCCAAGCGAGGCCGGTTGGACTGGATCCGTGAAAAGATCGGTCGTTTCCAGATCGCTGATCTCAGGCCCCACCACGTCGTCAAGCTCATGGAAATGAAGGGCGGTCCTCAGGCAGCGAACAGGCTCCACAAAGAGCTCTCGGAAATCTACCTGTTCGCCAAACGATCACACGGCTTCGACGGGCTGTCGCCCACCAGCGCGGTGGCGCGCGAAAAGGCCACGAGCAAGGGCTTCCACACATGGACGCCCGATGAGGTATCTCAGTTCAGGGATCACCATAAGACCGGCACCATGGCCCGCCTCGCGTTTGAAATAGCGTTGGGGACCGGGGCTGCTCGTCAGGATGTCGCTCGCATGGGTGCCGCGAACGTGCGCGGCGGGGCCATCGTCTATTCGAGGGGCAAGACCGGTGGGCGGGTCGAGCTTCCGCTTGCGCTGCTGCCTGACCTCGCGGCCGAGCTGGGCCGCAAGCAGCAGTGGGGCGAGGTCTTCGTGACCAAGCCCGACGGAAAGCCATACGCCATCTCCAGCTTCGGCAACTGGTTCCGTGACTGCATCGCCGCTGCTGGGCTCCCAGCGTGGTGCTCCATCCACGGCCTCCGCAAGCACGGAGCCACCAGGCTCGCCGAGCGCGGGGCCACGGAATGGCAGGTGATGGCCTTCCTCGGGCATAGCTCACCCCATGAAGCCCGCCGGTACGTCGCTGAGGCGAACCGCGTGACCATGGTCGCGGACGCGCTCCGGCTCCTCCCGCAAGAAAAGTTGTCTAACCTTCCGGCAAGGTTGGACAAGTCGAGCACGCAAACACTTGAAAAGAAGGCAGAAAAATGAACGTCTGGCGATCCCGGCAGGACGGTAAGACCACCTGCAAAATCAACACCTTGCCTTGCCTTACCCGGCTTGAGGCGGGCATTGAAAACATTGGCGAATTTTCCCGTTTGTCCACCCTAAAAATCGGGGGGGCAAGGGCATGAGCAACCGTGTCAGCGTATCCGTGGTGAAGAAGGTTCTCGGCTCTGCTGTGCGCAAGAGCATCATGCTCTACTTCGCCGACAAGGCCAGCGACGACGGTCGCGGCATCTTCTCCTCGAAGGGTACCATCTCGGCTGAGCTGGAGATTTCCCGCTCGACGGTCATCGCCAATATCAACGAGCTGGTGGAGGAAGGGCTCCTCATCGTGGTCGGCGACCGCCGCCATCCGAATGGCGTGACCGTCGAATATGACATCGATTTGGAGGCCCTCGACCGGCTGCCGAACGTCAAGGACAAGCCCAATGACCCGTCCGGGAGCCGGACCCGTCCGACAGCCGGACCCGTCCGGGAGCCGGACACCACCTGTCCGGCAGCCGGACATGACCCGTCCGGGAGCCGGACACAAACCATCCTAGAACCATCCTTTAACCTTGTGTGTGTCGACGCAGAGGCTCAGCGAGAGACCGACGCGGCGTTTGAGAGGTTCTGGGACGCTCATCCTCGACCCCGCTCGAAGGACGCTTGCCGTGATCTCTTCGACCAAGCCGTGAGGTCGGGAGAAGACCCCAACCGCATCGCTGCGGCAGCCGAGGCGTATCGGGCTGAGAACAAGGGCAATGCCCGACAGTACGTCGCCTATGCCGACAACTGGCTCCGAGACGACCGCTGGGAGGATCACCGGGAGGCCGAGGGCGGCAAGCAGGGCCAGCCCTGTGCCAGTGGCGACCTTGCGGCCTTCTGGGCGAAGAAGATCAGCGCAGGCGTCTACGTCGCGCCCTCTGCGATCAGCGCCAAGATGGCGACCGAGATGCTCAGCCGACGTCTGGTGTCGGAAGCCGAGCTGCGCCGGATCGGGGTGTGACGATGGCAGACAGCAAGCCCAACGACACCCCGCCGCTCGACCGGTGGCGCTTCGACGCGCTGGTGGCTGGAGCCGAGAAGCTCTGGGGCCTCGAGGCCATCGCCCGCGCGCTCAACGTCTCGGTCGACAAGGCCCGAAGGCTGGCCCGCGAGCCGAGCGTTCCGATCTATCGACCGATCGGCGCTGGCAGCTACTTCGCCTTCCGCTCCGAGCTTGATGCCTGGTTGCACGGCGAGAGCTTCCGCCGATCGCAGCGCAGCGCGGCGAAGTAGGGCTCGGTCGATGATGGTTCAGCAGCTCGCAGGCGCATCCGCCGGCCCGGCGCCGAGCACCCCGGGGGTGGTCCTGAACTTTCAGGGTGCCATGGGGACCGGCGCGGGGAGGCTCGCGCGATATTTGCCCGAAATAGGGATTTTTGATGAGGGCTCTTCCCGGAAAACCCACGAAAACCCACGATTTGCTAGGTTCTGCCAGCTAGGCAGCGCAGAGGTTTCCGCCGAGTCTGCGGGCATGTGGCTGTTCAAACGCAAACCTCAGATCGAAACCAAGGGCCTCGCCGAACCCGGCGATGACCTCTACGCCCTTTTCGGCATCACACCGACGGCGTCCACCGGCACGCCGGTCACGCCCGATGCCGCCCTCCGCGTTCCCGCCGTCGGCTCGGCGATCCGGGTTATTTCGGAGGCCGTCGCGACACTCGACGTGAGCATCAAGCGCATTGAGGCCGATGGCACCGAGGTGCAGGATGCTGGCCACCAGGCGCTGCCGCTGCTGCGCGACCAGGCGAACGACTGGACCGACGGTTTCTCGTTCATCCGAGACCTCGTCATTGACGCCCTCTCTGACGACAAGGGCGGCATGGCCTACGTCAACCGCCTTGCGGATGGCCGCATCGCGGAGATCATCCGCTATCGCCGGGGCGTGATCGATGTCCAGTTTGATCAAACCACGGGCGAGCCGAGCTACAAGATCGACGGGCGCCGTGTACCGGCCTCGGATATGATCCACCTTCGGAGCCCCTTCGGGCGCTCGCCGCTGTCACTGGCTCGCGAAGCCATCGGCGTCGCCATCGCACTCGACAGCCACGCTGCCAAACTCTTCGGCAGAGGCGCCCGCCCGTCTGGCGCGCTGATGTTCCCGAAGGGCATGGGCGAAGCTTCCGTGAAGGCTGCCCGAACGGCGTGGAAGGCGACCCATGAGGGCAGCGACGCGAACGGCCAGACTGCGATTCTGTACGACGGTGCCGAGTTCAAACCCTTCACCTTCAACTCGACCGACGCCCAGTTCCTCGAGAACCGCAAGTTCCAGATCCTCGAAATCGCGCGCGCGTTCCGCGTCCCGCCCTCGATGCTCTTCGACCACGACCGGGCGACCTGGTCGAACACCGAGCAGATGGGCCGCGAGTTCCTGAGCTACACGCTGGAGCCTTGGCTGCGTGCCACCGAGGGGGCGCTGCGCCGCGCCCTCTTCACCGACGAAGAGCGTGGAACCCATGCTGTGCGGTTCGATCGCGATGACCTCACCCGGGCCGATCTCTCGACGCGCGCCACGGTGATCAACTCGCTGATTTCCTCCCGGACGATCAACCCGAACGAAGGGCGCCAGTGGATCGGGCTGACGCCGCGCGAAGGCGGGGACGAGTTCCTCAATCCCAACATCACCGAGACCCAGGTACCCGCGCCTGGTGCCCCCGAAGACAAGGAAGACCCCGATGCAGCTTGAGGACATCCGCGCCTTCTCCGCCGATCAGGACCGCGGCATCTGGTTCGAGCTCCTCGACCCCGTGACCCATCAGGCAACCGGCATCCGCCTCAAGGTCGCGGGCCCCGACAGTGAAGTCCAGAATCGCGCTCGGCTACGGTTGGCGGATGACCTCTCCGAGGTTGCGGACACCGAAGGCCGCGTGACCGCCGAAGCGCGAGAGCGCGCCCGCCTGGACAGCCTCGCCCGCTGCGTCATGGCTTGGGAGATCAGCGAGGACGGTCATCCGGTCCCGTTCACCCACGCCAATATCGTCCGCCTCCTGAAAGCCGCCGCATGGGTGCAGGCGCAGGTGGATGCCTTCGCGTCTGATCGCGCTGCGTTCCGGAGGGCTGGCTGATGGATCGCGTCTTCCTCGAAACCAAGTTTGACGCCGCCGATGATGGCAGCATCGAGGGGCTCGCATGGCCCTATGGCCAAGGCGACCGGGTTGGCGACTGGATCCAGAAAGGTGCCTTTGCGAGTGCTTCCCTGCCGATCCCGATGCTCTTCGCCCACGACCAGAAAGAGCCGGTGGGGGTCTGGGAATCCGCCGATGACCGCGAAGACGGGCTCCACCTGAAAGGCCGACTGCTGGTCTCGGACGTTGTTCGCGCCCGCGAGGTGCGCGCCCTCGTCCAGGCCGGCGCCGTGCGGGGTATCTCGATCGGCTTTCGCACGAAAAAGGCCATGCGCCGGGCGCGTGGCGGCCGAACGATCACCGACCTCGAACTCCTCGAGGCCAGCCTCGTGACGATCCCGATGCACCCGGGTGCCCGTGTCACCTCGACAAAGACTGCTGTGAGGGCGCTGACCCTCGCCGCCCAACTGCAACGCGCTTCGGCGCAGCTCGCAAAAAGGACCTGAAATGCGACACCTGATGAAGACCGGGCTGCGTGGCAGCACGGCGCTCTCCCCCGCCGATCTCACCCTTAAGGAAGGCGGCGAGGACGATCCGAACGACATCGTCACCAAGGCCATCGGCGATCTCACCGAAACCGTGAACAAGCGCTTTGACGACCAGGATGCGGATCGCAAGAAGCTGTCCGACCGCCTCGACAAGATTGAGGCCAAGTCCAACCGCGCCAAGGGCGAGGGCGAGGACGATCCCGACGAGGCCGCCGCCGTCGAGAAGAAGGCCTTCGGCACGTACCTTCGCCGCGGCGATGCCGTTCCGGACGAGGACCGCAAAGCCCTGACCGTCGCGAATGACGAACAGGGCGGCTACCTGGCGCCGGCCGAGATGAGCACCGAGTTCATCCGCGACCTGGTCGAATACTCTCCGATCCGCTCGGTGGCGAGCGTGCGCGGCATTTCGAGCCCGTCGGTGAAATACCCGAAGCGCACCTCGGGCACGAACGCCCAGTGGGAAGGCGAAGCCGAAGAGGCGCAGGAATCGACCGTCACCTTCGGCCAGCTGGAAGTTCCGGCGCGCAAGCTGATGACCTACGTCGACATCTCCAACGAGCTGCTCGCCGACAGTGGCGGCACGGCCGAGGCCGAAGTGCGCCTCGCGCTGGCAGAGGACGTCGGCAAGAAGGAAGGCGCCGCCTTCGTCAACGGGACCGGCGCAGGCCAGCCCGAGGGCCTGATGACCCATACCGGCATTGCCGAGTGGGTGAACGGTTCGACCACCGCCGTGTCGCCCGACGCGATGGTGAAGATGATGTACAACTTGCCGGCGGCCTACCGGAACAGCGGCACGTGGATGATGAACGGCACCACGCTCGGCGTCATCCGGACCCTCAAGGATGGCGATGGGCGCTTCCTCTGGCAGCCCAGCTTCCAAGCTGGTCAGCCGGAAACCATCCTCGGCCGTCCGGTCATCGAGGCCGTGGACATGCCCGATGTCGGTGCTGGTGCCTTCCCGATCCTCTACGGCGACTTCTCTGCCTACCGGATCGTGGACCGGCTCGCGATGTCGATCCTCGTCAACCCGTATCTGCTCGCGACCAAGGGTCTGACCCGGATCCACGCCACCCGCCGTGTCGGCGGCCGCGTGCTCCAGGCCGAGCGCTTCCGCAAGCTCAAGATGTCCACCAGCTAAGGAGAGAACCCATGCGTGACATCGCACCCAACATCGGAGTGGTTCAGGCCGTGGCGCCTGCGGTCCTCTCCGCAACGGCCACCTCGGCCGCCATCGACCTTCTCGGCTTCGAGGCCGCGGCGCTGGTGCTCAATACCGGGGCCATCGTTTCGGCCGGCGACTTCACCGCCAAGCTGCAGGAGAGCGACACCACCACCTCGGGCGACTTTACCGACGTGGCGGCGGAGCACCTGGTGGGCAGTCTCCCGGCCACGCTCGAGGCCGACAGCGTCTACAAGCAGGGCTACATCGGCAACAAGCGGTACATCCGCGCGGTCCTCACCAAGAACGGCGGCACCTCGATTGCCGGCGGCGCGGTGATCGTGAAGGGCCACCCGCACGACGCGCCGGTGGCCTGACAATGAATCGCGGGGCGACCTCCTTTGAGGGCCTTCACGACCGGCCCAAAAGCGAGAAGCTGCTCTCCTACACGCCCCGTGTACTGACATCGTATGGTCAAGGGCAGCGTGGTCGAAGGACGGGGCGAATCGCCCCGTCCGTTATCCACGGGGGCGACAGTGCCCGGTAAGCCTCCCAAGGTCTGCGGCTGCGGAAAGCTCGTACCAGGTGGCCAACGATGCCCCTGTCAGCGTGACCGTGACGCGGAGCGCAAGGCGAAGTTCGATCGCAAGCGCCTCAGTTCCAGTGCCCGAGGCTACACAGGCTCGTGGGATCGGGCTCGCGCCCAGTTCCTACGTCAGCATCCATTTTGTCGACGCTGCGGCGACCGGGCCTCTGTCGTCGACCACATGACACCGCACCGCGGCGACCAGCGTCTCTTCTGGGACAAAACCAACTGGCAGCCGCTCTGCACCACCTGCCACTCAAGCGCCAAGCAACGTGAGGAACGGCGCAGCAACCCGAGGACTTAGACATGCCGATTTTTTCCACCGCAGGCGCGAAGCTTTTCATCGGTGGCGTACAGCCGATGAAGTCAGAGGACTTCGTTTTGACCGATTTCGACGGCCAGACGTGGACCGAGATCAAAGAGCTCGAAGCTCTCGGATCACTCGGTGACAGTGCAAACGAGATCACCCAAGACATCATTGGTGAAAAGCGGACGAAGCGCCTGAAGGGCACTCGCGTCGCTCCGCCGATGGAAGTGATTGCCGCAATCAATTACGAAGATGCCGGTCAGGCCGCTGTGATCGCAGCCGAAAAGACCGACGACGACTTCGCCTTCAAGATTCAGCTGGACGACGCCCCGTCGGGCGGCACGCCGAGCGAGCGGTATTTCATCGCGAAGATTGCCAGTGCGACGGAAGCGTATGACACCGCCAACTCCGTCATGAAGTTGAATATGTCGCTGTGGATCAACTCCAACGTCGTGCGTGTCAACGCCGCCGAGGGCGTCTAATCCATGGCCATCCTCACCCTCGTTCAGCTCAAAGAGCAACTCAGCTTCACCGATGATATCGGAGACGTGGACAACGCACTGCTTCAGCGCAAGCTCGAAGCGGCACAGAACCATGTCGAACGTCTTCTCGGCTTCAAGATCGAGGAAAATTTCGGGGGTGAGGATCAAGAGCCAGTACCACCGGTTCTGGTCGAGGCGGTCAGTCAGCTTGCTGCCTGGTGGTACGAACAGCGAGAAGCCGCGGCGGAAGCTGCCCGAGAGGTACCTTTCGGTGTGAAGGAGATCGTGACCGAGTACCGGGAGTTCACCTTCTGATGGCTGATGATGGCGGTCTCTCGAAGTTTCAGGCACGTCTTCGGGCGATCCCCGCAGCGGCTCGTGAGGCTGTCACCCCCGCGCTGACGGCGGGAGGCTATGAGATCGCGGATGCCATCGAAGCCCTCGCGCCTGAGGATGAAGGTGACCTGATCGGTTCAATCGCGGTAACGCTTCCGGGGCAATCCACGCCTCCCTATTCCCAACCGGGCGGCGGGCAGGTGGTGCCGGAGAACCAGGTAGCGATTACCGCTGGCAACTCCGATGTCCGATACCCTCATCTCGTCGAATACGGCACCACCCACACGGCGGCGCAGCCGTTCTTCTGGCCGGGCTACAGGCTCGCGCGAAAGAAAGCTCAGAACCGAATCAAGCGCGCGATCTCCAAGGCCATCAGGGGGGCCAAGTGATGTCAGCTGACCTCCCCGTCCAGATCGCCCTGCGCGCGCGCCTCGTGGCCTCTCCGGCCGTGACCGGGCTCGTGCCCGCGTCCAGCATCCTCGATCGCAATTCGACGCCGGCTCCGCGCCCTAGCATCATCCTCGGGGAGGTGCAGGTCATCGACGAGGGTGACAGCATTGCCCGGACGCGGGAGCGCATCGTGCACACCCTCCACGTCTGGAAGACAGAGCCATCGCGGGAGGGCATCAAGCAGATCATGGCGGCGATGCGCGCCGCCATCCGTTCGGCCCGCCTCGACCTTGGCACCGACTACCACTGCGTCGATTGGCGCGTGTCCAGCGTGCGTGCCCTGTCGGACCCGGACGGCGAGAGCTCGCATGGCGTCCTGACCGTGGAAGTGCTGGCAGAGGAGGTGAGCGCATGAAGGCCGGGAAGATGGTCCACGTGATCTCGATCGAGCGCGCCACGGCGACCATCAGTCCCGCGGGCACGCCGGTCACGACCTGGGCGCCGGTTGCGACCCTGCGCGCCGAGCTCGTTGAGCAGCAGGCCGAAGAGTTCCTTCGAAATGCAGGCGACACCACTGTCGCTACAATCGTCTTCCGTACTCGCTTCCTGCCTAGCCTCACCGACGAGGACCGCGTGAGCTTCGACGGCAACGCCTTCGACATTGACCGCATTGTTCCAATTGGGCGCCGCAAGGGGCTCGAAATTCGCTGTAGGGAGATTTCGCCATGAGGGGAGTGAAGCCGCATATCAGGGTCGAGCGCGAGCCTTTGGCGGATCGCCCGGCGCCGGACTACCTCAGCGCAGATGCGCGCGCGGAGTGGAATAGGATCGTGCCAATTCTCGCGAAGCGCAAGATCCTCACGGAAGCGGATGTTGGATGCATCGAGAACTATTGCATGGCCATCGGCACGGTCCGTGAAATGGATCGTGAGATTCAGCGCGTGGGCGCCGTGCAGAAGGTCTTCAAGATAGACAAGGAAGGCGTCTCGGTCCTCACATCGATCCGCAAGAATCCGGCGGTGAGTATTCGTGCAGAGGCGATGACCCAATCGCGCCTCTACGCCGCCGAGCTTGGGGCGACTCCGGTTTCCAGGTCGCGCCCGACCGTTGACGACGATGACGACGATGACGATCTGTTCGGTTGGACCGGGGGGTAATCGATGCTTGTCCCCTCGTGGATCGATAACCCCGACGAGATTCCCGATCCCCTTGGGCGGGGAGAGCGTGCCGTGCAATGGCTTCGGATGCTCAAGCACCCAAAGAACCCGGCACCCGGACATCCGTTCGAACTCGACGCATGGCAGGAGAACGTGGTCCGGCGCATCTACGGACCTCGGAACGAAGATGGGAGCCGCGTCGTTCGTCGCGTCGTGCTGTTGCTGCCCAGGGGAAACCGGAAGACCAGCCTCTCCGCCGCGATCACGCTGCTGCATGTGATGGGGCCGGAGAGCGAGCCTGGAGGCCTCGTGGTGTCGGCGGCATCCGCACACGAACAGGCGCTCGAGCTCTACAACGAAGCCGCCATGATCATTCGCTTCGACCGCCGGCTGGAAAAGCATCTCAGCGTGCGTGAGTATCAGTCGCGTATTTCCTGCAAGAAGCGGCAGACCAGATACATCGCCGTGGCTTCCGACGGCAAGGTTCAGCATGGCAAAACGCCCAACGTCGTCATTGCCGACGAGCTTCATGCCTGGGAGGGGCGCGCAGGCCTGCGCCAATGGGAGGCGCTCGACTCGGCGCTCGTAAAGGTGCCCGGCACACTGATGATCGTTGCCAGCACCTCGGGCCGCGGGCAAGAGAACCTCGCGTGGCAAACCGTCGAGTACGCCATCAAGGTTCAGAAGGGTGAGATTGATGACCCGGCCACCCTGCCTGTCATTTTCATGGCCGAGCCCGAAGACGATTGGACGGATGAGGCACTTTGGCATGCGGTGAACCCCGGCCTTGCCCACGGCTATCCGGACCTGCCGGCGTTTCGTGATAAGGCTCGCAAGGCCGAGCATTCGCCGTTCGAACGGGACAGCTTCCTTCAGTTCAACCTCAACCGCTGGCTTGATCAGACCACCTCCCCATTCGTTGAAATGCACGTCTACGATCAGGGTGCGCACGACGTGGACCCGGAAGAGATGGAGATGGTCCAGGAACCATGCTACCTCGGCGTCGACCTCTCGAAGAACGAAGACCTTACCGTGGTGGTGGCCTGCTGGCCGGACGGTGAGGATGGCTACCAGGTGGTTCCCTACTTCTTCTGCCCAGAAGACAACCTGCGCGCCCGAGGTGAGGCACACGGCGTCGACTATGTCTCTTGGGCGGAGGATGGCTACATCATCCCAACGCCGGGCAACACCGTTGACCTGCGCGCGGTAGAGGAGCACATCCGCGAGCTTTGCGCCCGCTTCAACGTTCGCGAGATCGCCTTCGACCCGACCTATGGGCGCGCAATGATGGCCGATCTCGTCGATGACGGCCTGCCCGCTGTCGAGTTCCGTCAAGGTTGGGTAACGATGGCACCCGCGGTCAAAGAACTTGAGCGGGCAATTCTCGGCGGTCGATTCAAACACGCCGGCCACCCGGTGCTGCGCTGGAACTTTGGCAACATTCAGCTTCATGTCGATGCAGCCGGAAACCGATCGTTCCACAAGGGCAAGAGTGGCAACAAGATCGACGGCGCGGTGGCCTGCGCCATGGCCGTAGCGCGCTGCGCGGCGGCCGAGGATCACTTCACCAGCTCGGCCGACTGGTTCACCGATGAACTCTGGACAACGTAAGGGCCGCGCAGATGGATGAAGAACGCCTTGTCGTCGCGCTCGAGGCGCGCATTCGCGACTTCGAAAAAAACATGCAGAAGGCAGAACGCCGGGGAACGCAGTCCTACTCCTCGCTTCGCCGCGGCTCGCAAACTGCGACCACCGCCATGGAGCGCGACATGCTGCGCTCGACCAGCCGGATCAACCAGGCGTTGGCCTCGACCTCGACGCAGATTGGCGCGTTTGGAAGAGCCTTCCTCGCGGGTGCGCTGGCGACCGGCATCGCAGCCATCACCACCGGGGCGGCGCGGGCGGTTCGCGGCATCGCCGATATCGACAGGGAAGCCAAGCGCGCTGGCCTCAGTCTAAAAGCGTTCCAGGAACTGAAATTCGTCGGAGACCAGAACCGCATCGAGATCGACGCGATGATCGACGGTTTCAAGGAGCTGCAACTGCGGGCCGACGAGTGGATCACCACGGGGGCTGGCCCGGGCGAAGAGGCCTTCCGCCGCCTAGGCTACAGCGCAACCGACCTGAAGCGCCGTCTCGAGGAACCGGAAGAACTGTTCCTCGATATCGTCAACCGAATGGAAGACCTCGACCGCGCCGCGCAAATTCGAGTGGCAGACGAGGTGTTCGGCGGCACCGCCGGGGAGCGCTTCGTGGAACTGCTTGAGCAGGGCGACGAGGGGCTGCGGCAGACCATGCAGCGCGCCCATGAGGTTGGGGCGGTTCTCGATGCGGAAATGATCGAGAAGGCGCAAGACATCGACCGGCGGTTCAACGATCTTGCAACGCGCGTCAGCTCCTTCGGCAAGCGGGTCGCGGTTGAATTCGCCGACGCCGCTGTGGAGGCCGTGGACCTGCGCGCCAAGCTCGACGAGCTATTCCCGAACGAGGGGCAAGGCCGGGCTGTGCTCGGGGATGAGGCCTTCGAAGCGCTGGAAGATAACCGGGATGCGGTGGATGCGGCAGCCGTGGATATCGGCGAGCTGCGCGAGCAGTACGTGGGCCTCGCTGAGGACGCCGACAGGACGGCCAATGCGCTGACGCAGGCCGCCAACCTGGCGCGCGCGTGGGGTTACGAGGAAGTCGCGGCCACACTTGCGGACAGCGCCACCGAGATGCGCAATCTCTCGGACCAGTTCAAGGACGGCACTATCGATGGCGAGGCCTTCGGTGACCAGCTGTCGACGATCCAGACCAATGCCAGCGCGGCCTTCGATGAGCTCAGTGAAGCGGACAAGGTGGATTTCTCCAACGCCATATCCGAGGTCAGCCGCCTCGGATCGATGATCAGCGAAGTCGCTCGCCTTGCTGTCGAGATGGGAAATCGCATCAGGGACGCGGCAGGGCTCGGCGCGGCGGGGCCGGGAATGGATCAGATTCCGTCCGGCCCGCTTGACGTTTCGTTGCCTCCATCTGGACTGGCACCAGGCTCGTCGCCTCGCCCCCAGATGCCTTCGGTGAACTTCGGGCCCGACACCTCTCCGCGGTCGACCAACGCAACCAGCGGGGGCGGTGGGGGCGGTGGGGACAAGCGCAGCGACTTCGAGAAAGAGGTCGAAAGGACGCGAGCCGCGATCGCCCAACTCGAAGCCGAGTCTGTCGCGCTTCTGGCTGTGGCCGAAGGCGGGCGGGAGATGGGCACAGCCGTCGAGTACGCGAGGAAGAAAGCCGAGCTTCTGTACGATGCGCAGAGCGCCGGCTTGAACCTGACGCCAGAACTTCGCGCTCAGATCGAAGAGCTCGCGAGTGGATATGCGACGGCTGGCAGCGCAGCGGAAGCGGCCGCAGACAGGCTGAGGGAGGTGCAGCAAAGCGCCGAACTCGGGGCGGATCGCATGGCCGACTTCTTTTCCGGCATCCTCGATGGCTCCATGAGCGCCGAGGATGCTTTGAAGGGACTGGTCCAAGAACTTCTCCGAGCCCAACTTCGTTCATCGTTTCTGAACCTGGCTGACGGCGGAGGCTCCGGCAGCAGCATCTTCTCAGCAATCGGTACAATCCTTTCCGGCGGCCGGGCCACGGGCGGCCCGGTGCGAGCTGGCAGCGCTTACCTGGTGAATGAGCGCACGGCGAATTCCGAAGTCTTCGTGCCGTCCAGGTCAGGCGGTGTCCTCAACGTGCCGCAGGCACAGGCAGCGCTCCGTCAATCCGCAGCGCCGGTCGCAGCCCCAGCACCCGTGGTTAACGTGCCTGTCACGGTCCAGAGAGAGCCGGGCACCAACGCCGAAGTTCGCCGTAGAGGTGATGGAAGTGTGGATATCCGCGTGATGATCGAGCGGACCATCGATGACTATTTCGCCAGCGGAAAAGCAGATCGCACAATGGGCCATGCATATGGCCTACGTGGTAGACCAAGAGGATACTAGTGATGAAAATTTGGCCCGCCAACCTCCCGTTTTTCAGAGATGCAGAGGGTTTCACGCGCTCCGGACCCACCGGCGGTGTAATTCGCTCCCAAATGTCCGTAGGACCAGATCACGTGCGTCGTCGAACAACCGCAAGCGTCCAGAGGATGACGGCAAAGATGCCGCTGATCTCCAAGGCGCAGTTGCAGACGTTCGAGCAATTCTTCTCCACTGACCTCGCTGACGGCGCCCTGAAATTCGAAGCGGTTGATCCGATTTCCGAGACCTCGAAAACCTTCAGGTTTGTCGGCACATACTCGATAGGCCTGGTCGCATCGTTCTTCGAGGTCTCGGCCGAACTTGAGATTTTGCCATGAGGGGACGTTTGGCGGAAAAGCTCTGCGCTGCTCTCGCTGCCCAACTCGAGGGTGAATCTGTTCGTCAGCCGGAAGGCTCGTCACCGATCTGGAACGCGTTCATGGGGCTTTCCCGTGCGCGTTCGTGTGGCCCCTCCGGGCCAAACCCGATCAGCTATCCGGAAATCGAAGCCTGGTCGCGCCTCATGCGTGTGCCACTAGATCCTCACCACGTTGATGCCATCGTAGCCTTGGATGAGGTCTGGATGTCCAAGGCCTATCGAAGATCGTCTGCTCCAGAAGGAGTGAAGGTGCTCCCGCAGGTTTCTTCGCAGAAGCTCACGGCATCGACACTCGATCTCGCGCTGGGTTGATCTCTTCGAAAGAGATTTGGGTAACCAAGTAACAAAAATATTGAGTTAGGTAACGCGGATCGATTTCAATAAATATCTTTCTTCACCCAACATCCGCGATACCTAAGCCAGGAGTAATGGGGGGACGCAACTATCATTTCTTCTCGTGTCTTCTCTTTTCCTTTCCTTTCAGCGGGAACGGAAACGGCGAGAAAGCAGCATTGAACCTGGTGTGAACTGTGATCTTCCGGAATATTCTGTGATCCAACTGTGACGTTCTGTGACGGTCACAGAATGTCACAGAACGGCAGGCGCCACGTGCGGGCTTTCACGTGTCATCGAACAAATCGAAGTTCGGCGGCATCTCCCAACCGTCGAGCGCCTTTTCGACATCTGAAGCGTCCATGCGCTCTACAATCTCTTGCATCACAAGCTTTGAAGCGCGGAGGTGCGCGCGCTTTAAGTCAGGAGTCAGGCGGTCGGAGTCCATGGCATCGTCTACCATTTCAATCAGCAGCTTGAGACGCTCCATGTCGTTGGTAGGCTTTGCGGGCGCAGGGTACTTTTCTTCGAGCGTAGCGACTAGCTCGCTATTCACGGAGCGGTTGTTCTCAGCTGCGGCAGCCTTGATGCGGTTCCGCAGCCCTGCGGTGATCCTGAGGGCGATTTGAACTGTCGGCAGTTGAGAGCGTTCCGTAGGCATCCTGACCCCTTTTTTGTGCAATCAATCTGATTTTGTGTGTTGACAGTCAATGCAATCAGTATGCATGGTAATCATATTGATTGCACACAGGAGAGAGACGTGTCGGCTAACGTCCAACCACAATCCGGCAACGAGATCGTCGGGGCTACTCTTCGCATGCCTCGCGACTTGCGTGACGAAATGAAGATCCAAGCAATAAGAGCGGGTATCTCGTTCAACGCTCATGTCTTGAAAATTTTGAGGGAGGCCCTGCCCGATGAGGCTACACCACAAAAGTAAAGGGTCACGGCGTCGGCAAACAGCCCGTGACCCTTTTGAAACCCACCCACAAAGATAGGAATTCCCTATGAACGTAACCACACGTCGTGATTTTTGCAAGGGAGCAACGCTCGCCACCGTCGCGGGCGGCCTTGCCGGCTCCATCATCGTTGACCCTCATGCGGATTTGCTCGTGCGTTGGCGTCATGCATCCAAAGCCTGGCGTTCCGAATTCAACCGGGCGGATGAAGATACACCGGCGAGCGAAGCGATCTGGCGGCATAGGGACGAGTTGAGGCGACGGGTCCTTGAAACAAGGCCCCGTACCTTTTCAGGAGCCGCAGCCCTGCTGGCGTTCATAATCGAAGATTCTGATGGTGACTATGTCTATCAGGGGCACGAAGAGGGCCTGAGACTTCTCGCGGAGTTCATGAAGGATCGCATCGCAATCACTGCAGAGGAGGGCATCGCATGATCGATCGTCGCGCATTCTGCCTGGCTGCTGCTGGACCTGCCCTGCTGACCCCCACCCTTTCCAGGACCACTGAAGACCCCATCCTTCCCCACTATCGCGCTTGGCTGGCGGCCCGCGAAGATTGGCGTCGGGCAAGTATGGTCCCCGGCAACGAGGACTTTGACTCGCCCGAAAGCTTAGACGCCGATGAACGGGAGTTCGCGGCAGAAGACCGCATGCTGGACACGGTCCCTACCTCGAAAGAGGGGCTCGCCGCCGTAGCGCACCTCATGTGGGTTCATCTCGGGCCAGCTGCGCTCAAGGGCAGTGAGAATTACGAGGACCAGTTCAACGCCTTGCCAGCACGCATGGCCCGAGCGATCTGGGCCTTCGCGACCGACGGCGCGCCGATGCCTCCAACCACGTTGTGCGAGGAGGAAGCTCTGCATTGATGCTCAATCCATAATTTGCATGACTTTTACGCAAGCAAGTTGACCGAAAGAGATTTGTGTGAGAAAAAATCACACAAACAAGTGGAGTAAGCAAAATGCGCGCAACTAACTATCTTTCGGACAGAGCGGGACGCCTCGGGGAGCAACACAAGACGCTCTCCCTCATCGACAGGGCTCTTGCAGAAAAGGGCTTGCGTCAAATTGGGACAGGTCGAGCAATCCCTACTCCTACCTTGAGGGAAGAGCTCATCCTCATGCTCGCAACTGTCGGCCGTGGACGTCATCCCATCGCAGACACTCCTTCTGTCGCCCAAGTCTGGGCGGCGATGCCTTGTGTCAGCGGTCGTGGCGAGCCTTTCATGGAAATGAAGGGCAAGACATTGATCGAATGCCTTGAGCGCATTTGCGAGGAAATTCGTGCCGGGCGCTTGGAGGAAGAGATTTCGCTTTCACTCGACCTCACCGGCGAGGACGCAACGCTCAATTTTCTTGAGCGGAATGGTGGTGAACATCTGTTCTTTGACTATTCGGGGGTGAAGGTCTCCTACCAGCGCAGAACAGAAGAAGTCATCGACGGGCACTATCTGCGCGACCTCGCGTTTGGGACCCTGGGTGAAAGAAACACCAAGGCTGCCACAGGTGGGGCGCCGCTTCCCAACGACACCTGAAGAACTGGTATTCGGGAGTTTTCTCCGAGGTGAGCAGTTATCGCTTGATATCTAAACCTATCGAGCGCAAGGTTATCAAATGATAACTTGAGGCATGACATGGACAACATCAATCAACGGCAGTTCACCTCTGGAGAGGTCGTAAAGGCTGCGGGCATCGCCATGGGCGCATTTCAGAATTGGCTCAATCGAGGTGTCCTCATCGGTCCAGACCCCATTAAAGGCGGGGGCACGCCCGGACGATATCGCTCTTTCACCTGGTTCACGCTGAATGAGGTTGCGATGGCCGCCGCCATCGTGAAGGCCGGCGTCAATGACGTACAGACGGCCTTCCGCGCGGCTCAGTCATACGCACATGCAGGCAATGGGGCGTTGCCCGGAACGCCCGCTCGCGACCCTTCCCTGCCCTTCGCGGTGGAGCACGGGCGGACGCTTCTGGCCTTCAATGGTGAACGGGCTGGTGTGTTCTTGTACAAGCCCTCGGAAGACATCCTTCCTCATATCCGTCAATCGTTGGGGCGCCCGGAGGGTTTCACCGTGATCGACGCGCTCGATGTCTTTGATCGCGTATGCGGCTCTATCGGCATCCACCCCCAAGAGGTACTCGATCGGGCTTACTCAGAGAGCAACGCCTGACGATTCAAAGAAGGGGGTTTCGTTAACCCCCTCTTAACGATCCCGGAACACGTGACTGATTGAACAGAACGGAAACACTAACATGGCCAACAGACCCGCCACCTTCAAACAGTCAGACGTCACCCGAGCAGCTCGTGGCGTCACCGCCGCCGGGCTGCCCGTTGTCGGGGTCGAGATCGACCGAGAAGGCAAGATCATCATCCGGTGCGCAGAAAGCGACGGGAAGCAGAGCGTCTCTGCCATCGATAAGGCTCTGGGGATCGAGTGATGAAGAAGGGCAAGAAATTCCGCGGCGTGAACCGACATGAAGACCGCCACGGAAAGGTTCGGTGGCGCCTCCGCCGCACAATAAACGGTCGCAAGATCGATACATATCTCCCCGGGCCATATGGCTCGGATGCGTTCAAAGCCGCGTATGAGATCGCCATCAACGACACGGGGAAAGACCGCACCAAGAGCCCGCCTGGCACTTTCAACTACGTGGTCGAGGAGATGATGCGCTCGCGTCATTGGCGGGAGGGCTTGCGAGAATCCACCCGCACCGCCAAGCGAGGCCGGTTGGACTGGATCCGTGAAAAGATCGGTCGTTTCCAGATCGCTGATCTCAGGCCCCACCACGTCGTCAAGCTCATGGAAATGAAGGGCGGTCCTCAGGCAGCGAACAGGCTCCACAAAGAGCTCTCGGAAATCTACCTGTTCGCCAAACGATCACACGGCTTCGACGGGCTGTCGCCCACCAGCGCGGTGGCGCGCGAAAAGGCCACGAGCAAGGGCTTCCACACATGGACGCCCGATGAGGTATCTCAGTTCAGGGATCACCATAAGACCGGCACCATGGCCCGCCTCGCGTTTGAAATAGCGTTGGGGACCGGGGCTGCTCGTCAGGATGTCGCTCGCATGGGTGCCGCGAACGTGCGCGGCGGGGCCATCGTCTATTCGAGGGGCAAGACCGGTGGGCGGGTCGAGCTTCCGCTTGCGCTGCTGCCTGACCTCGCGGCCGAGCTGGGCCGCAAGCAGCAGTGGGGCGAGGTCTTCGTGACCAAGCCCGACGGAAAGCCATACGCCATCTCCAGCTTCGGCAACTGGTTCCGTGACTGCATCGCCGCTGCTGGGCTCCCAGCGTGGTGCTCCATCCACGGCCTCCGCAAGCACGGAGCCACCAGGCTCGCCGAGCGCGGGGCCACGGAATGGCAGGTGATGGCCTTCCTCGGGCATAGCTCACCCCATGAAGCCCGCCGGTACGTCGCTGAGGCGAACCGCGTGACCATGGTCGCGGACGCGCTCCGGCTCCTCCCGCAAGAAAAGTTGTCTAACCTTCCGGCAAGGTTGGACAAGTCGAGCACGCAAACACTTGAAAAGAAGGCAGAAAAATGAACGTCTGGCGATCCCGGCAGGA
>NZ_JAAGOV010000059.1:0-38094 GCF_010500785.1 Salipiger sp. PrR003 | reverse complement strand
TCGTCGAGACGGTGATCAAGGTCAATGAAGACACCAAGCGGCGGATGACCGACAAGCTGCTCGACCTCTGCGGCGGCTCGTTCAACGGCAAGAAGGTCGCCGTGCTGGGCGTCACCTTCAAGCCCAACACCGACGACATGCGCGACGCGCCCTCGCTGACCATCGTGCCGGCGCTGGTGGGCGGTGGGGCTTCGGTCTCGGTGGTCGACCCGCAGGGCAAGCGTGAGGGCGAAGCGCTGCTGCCGGGCGTGGCCTGGGAGGACGATCCCTATGCCGCGGCCAAGGACGCCGACCTGCTGGTCATCCTCACCGAGTGGAACGAGTTCCGCGCGCTTGATCTGCAGGCGCTGGCCAAGGGCATGGCAACGCCCCGCATGGCCGATCTGCGCAATATCTACACCTACGAGGATGCTCTGGCCGCTGGCTTCAGCGATTACGAGAGCGTTGGCCGCGGCGATCCCGCGACGGCCTGAAGTCAGGCCGGAAACGCAGATCGGGCGGCGCATGTCCTGCGCCGCCCGATCAAGGGTTTTCCGGTCAGAGCGCTGAGGCTCAGCCTAGAATGCTGTCGCTCGGCATGAACTCGAGCGCGTCGATGCGCAGCGGTTCGTTGCCGCTGTCGCCATGGCCCGCGAGCACGATCTCGTCGCCTGCTTCGATCTCGACATCCGAGATGACATGGCGGGTGAGCGTGTTCTTGTTCGCCAGGCGATCGCCGAGGTCGGCATCCCAGTGCCAGGAGTCGACGACCTCGCCGTTGACGCTGACCTCGAGGTAGGACACGCCATCGGTTTCGTCGAAATAGTCGACGCCGATGTCATAGGTGCCGGTTTCCCCGTCGAAGGTCGCCGTTGCCTCGGCATTGCCAAGCGCGCTCAGCACGTGGCCACCGGAGGCGGCCGCGATGTCGGAGACGCCGAAGCCCTTCTTGACGCTCGAGTCGAACTGGAAGGTCTCTGCTTCCATCCACAGCCATTCGCCGGAGCTGCTGGCGGCCTGTTCGCTGGAACCGTCGCTGGACCCGTCGCTGAGGCCGGTCATCTCGAGGCTGACCGTGTCGATGCGCAGCGGCTCGCGGCCATCGTGCTGGCCTTGGAGCGTGACGACGTCCCCCTCTTTCAGCTCGAGGTTCTCGACGACCTTGGAGGTGAGGGTGGTCTTGTTGGCCAGGGCGCTGCCCAGATCCTCATCCCAATCCCAGCTCGTGACCTTTTCACCGTTGACGAGGACCGCCAGCGAGCTCACGCCGTCGTTCTCATCGTAGTAGTTGACGGTGAGGCTGTAGACCCCGGCGTCGCCGTCGAAGGCCAGCGAGGCATCCTGCAGCGCGCCGCTCTCGTTCTGGATGACCTTGCCTCCCGAGGAGCCGGACAGCGACTTGACGACCCATCCGTCGGTGAGCTCGAGGTCTTCGGCCTCGACAGAGATCACTGTGCCGATCGCGTCGATGTTGCCGGTGCCGACTTCAGGGCCGGTTCCAGTTCCGGTGTCGACGAGCGAGTCCTCGATCTCGGCAGTCATCTCGAGGCTGACGGTGTCGATGCGCAGCGGCTCGCTGCGATCGTGCTGGCCCTGCAGGGTGACGACGTCACCTTCCTTGAGCTCGAGACCCTCGATCACCTTCGAGGTGAGGGTGGTCTTGTTGGCCAGCGCGCTGCCCAGCTCCTGGTTCCAGTCCCAAGTCGCGACCTGCTCGCCGTTGACGAGGACCGCCAGCGTGCTCACGCCGTCGTTCTCGTCGTAGTAGTTGACGGTGAGGCTGTAGACCCCGGCGTCGCCGTCGAAGGCCAGCGAGGCGCTCTGCAGCTCGCCGCTCTCGTTCTGGATCACTTTGCCGCCCGAGGAGCCGGACAGCGACTTGGTCGCCCAGCCTTCGGTGAGCACGAGATCTTCCGCCTCGACGGTGATCACGGTGCCGACGGAAGAGCCGGTGGAATCGCCGCCGCCCACGATGGTGGTCTCATCCGAGCCGTCGGTGACGTCGGAGATGTCGCCGCCGATATCGTCGCCATCGGTGACCGTATCGGAGAAGCCATCGAGCAGGCCGTTGATGTAGTCCTCGATGTTCGAGAAACCGTCGCCGTCCGCATCCTTGTTGGCGTCCGCGACGCTGGAGTTGGAGCCGATGATCTTCTCGTAATGGTCGGGAATGCCGTCGCCGTCGCTGTCCTTCAGCGCGTCGACGGGCGTGTGCTTGCCGTAACCGCCAACATCATCCGGCGAGTCGATCAGCTTGCTGGATTCATTGATCACGCTGTCGATAATGCGCTGGTCGATGTCGCTCAGCTCGCCGTTGACGCGCGCGCCGGCGTTCGCGAGGATCCAGTCGAGGGCTTCGGCCGCCGACATCACCTCGGTCGTGGCCGGGTCGAAGACGAAGTTCTTTTCGATCTGCGAGGTGTTCTCGCCGCCGATCTCGCCGACGTTGTCGGACACGTAGTACGCGGCCTCGCCGGTGCTGCCGATGAAGCGGATGGCTTCGCGACCGCTGGAGTCCTCGCCCTTGATGAAGGTGTTGCCGATCACGTGCACCGTCGAGGCGCCCGCCGCGACGAGGCCTTCGTTGCCGTAGTTGTAGATGACGTTGTTGATGAACTCGATGTTCTTCGCGTCATCCTTGATCAGCGCGTTGCGGAACTTGTTGCTGACAAGCAGGTTGCCGATGACGCTGACGTTCGAGCTGTGGTCGCCGATCAGCATGCCCATGCTGTGCTGACCCTTCGGGTGCAGAGACTCTTTCAGCGCCTCAGCCACGATGTTGTTCGAGATCGTGATGTTGCTCGGCGAGCCCCAGGTCGCGACGTTCTCGTCGATCGACCAGCTGATCGAGTTGCTGTCCAGAATGACGTGCTCGACCGTGTTGCCGGCCTTGCCGATCGAAATGCCGTCGCGGTCATCTGGGTTCTGCCCGTCGGGATCGTCCCCCGGACGCACGGTCATGCCACGGATGATCACGTTGCTTTCAACAACCCGAAGACGGGCGCCGGTCACGGTGATCCCCCCGGGCGCAGTCTGCCCGGCCAACGTGACGTCGCCGTTAATTTCGATGTGGCTGGTCAGATCGATTTGTCCGCCAACTTCGAAAACCACAATGCGCGGCCCGTCGAGATCTTCCAGAGCCCAGCGAAGCGAACCTTCCCCGGAGTCGTTCAGATTTGTAACTTTAACAATTTCACCACCACGGCCACCAGTTGCGCTTGCACCAAACCCCTGCGCTCCCTCAAACGCGAGAAGCTCTGAATTCTTGTCCACCATTATGTGACTTAGTCCCGATTAGTTGCTTTATGTAGTGTGCGAGTAGTTCCTTTGCGGTGGCTATCGGATACTCGCGGAGCGCTCGGGACGCATTCTGTCTGCAACTTTACCTTGGGGTATTGGGTGAGAATCCGCCGACTCGGCGTCGGTGAAAGATCGCCGGGCCGCGCGCTCTGTCGGTTCAAAGGGGGCAGCGAAATTGGAATTAAGGCGATAATGGGGCACACGAAGAGGGTGAGCCGGATCGCGAAACGCCGTAGTTAGTTAAGTTTCAACGCAATTTGTACGTTAAAGTTAAGTCATAGATCTACAATGGACAGGATTTGTCTCGCCTCCGGAAAGGCAGGTTTTTGCCGAGGAGCTTTTGCCCAAAAAATGGGCGGATCTTGAGTTTGCGCTGTTCGGTGCAAGCCGGCTGCGGCATAATCCGGGCGAGCGGCGTATGCTGCCCTCGCGGCAAGGGTCATTTTGGGCCGAATCGTTGTCGTGTCGTGGCGTCCCGCGAACCTGATTTTTGAACATTATCAACCAATTGTTTCTAATTATGTGGATTACCCATGCGACAGATCAGTCTGCTAGCCGTAACCAAGTCGACCGGGGGCATCGCCCTCTACAACAAGCTGCTCCTGACTGAACTGAGGCGGATCGGAGTACGGACCCACACGCTTTGCCTTTCCGAGAACAACGAGGCCTATGCCGCCGATCTTGCCCGGCGCGGCCTCAGCGCCGAGCCCCTGGACATGGCGCGCTACAGCATCGACTTCGGCGGCGACGCCCGGGTGCTGCGCCGGGTCATCGCGGCGGCCCGCGCGCAGGCGGCGGATGTAATTGTCTGCCACGGCAGCAAGTCGGGGTTCCTTGGCCGTGCCGCTGGGCGGATCACCGGCATCCCCGTTGTCTACCGTCAGGCGTCGATGCCCTTCCAGCGTCGGGTGCAGGGGGCCAAGGCGCCGCTCTACTGGGCGCTGGATTTCGTCGCCCGCGGCTTCGGCGGCCACGTCGTGACCCTGACCGATCAGGCGCGGCGGGAAACGCTCAAGGCACGGTTGATGCCGCCCGAGCGGGTCAGCGTGATCCGCACCGGCGTGGACGTGGAGCGGTTTCGCCCGCCCGCGGACCGGGCCGAGGCGCGCCGCGCGCTCGGGCTCGACCCGGACCGGCCCGTGGTAGGCTGGATGGGCCGCATCGAGCCGCAGAAGGCGCCGCTCGACTACATAGAGTCCCTGCGCGCTCTGGTCGGGCGCTACCCGCAGGCGCAATTCGTCATGGCCGGCGAAGGCCGGCTGCAGCGCGAGGTTGATCTGGCGCTGGCCGCGGCGGGGCTTTCGGACCGGGTGAGGATGCTGGGTTGGCAGTCCGACCCGGTCGCGGCGCTGCAGGCCTTCGACATCTATGTGCTCAGCTCGCATTGGGAGGGGCTGCCGATCACCCTGCTCGAGGCCATGGCCTGCGGCTGCTGCTGCATCTCCACCGACGTGGACGGATGCTCTGATGCACTCGAGGACGGTGTCAGCGGACGCCTCGTCGGGGCCGGCGACACGCGGGCGCTGGCCGATGCACTGGACAGCGTGCTGGGCGATCCCGACCTGCGCGCGCGCTACGCCGCGGCTGGACGGCTCCGCGTGGTGACACTTTTCGACAAGGAAACCATGGTCGCCAAATGGGTCGAGCTGCTCTCGACGCTGACCACCGGGCGGGCGCCCGTGCCGCTTGGAAGCACGGCGGAAGCGGCATCGGAGGGGGCGAAATGAACTCCGGCATCACATCCACCCTGACCCGGGCGACCGGCACAGCCGCGCCGGCGCCCAGCCAGCCGCTGCGTATCTGCATGATCATCTCCTCCTACCACCCGATCGTCGGAGGGGCGGAAAAGCAGGTGGCGCAACTCGCCGGACTGATGACCGGGCAGGGGCACGAGGTCTACATCCTCACGCGCCGCTATCCCGGGCTTGCTGCCGCCGAGACCATCGACGGCGTCAAGGTCCGGCGCATCGCCATGCGCAAGCCGGTCAAGGGCGTCGGCTTCATCCTCGGTGCCGCGCGCATGGTGCGCGATCTGAACCCCGACGTCATCCATTGCCACTCGCTCTTCTCCCCGGCGCTGGCCGGGGCGCTTGGCAAGCGCTGGACCAATGCGCCATTGCTTGCCAAGCCCATGTGCGGCGGCGAGGCGACGTCCATCGCCAGCAAGCCGCTCGGCCGACAGCGGCTGGCCTATATGGCGCGGGCCGTCGACCGGTTCCCGATGGTGAGCCGCGAGATCGAGACCGAGCTGACCGAACTCGGGGTGCCAGCGGCGAAGTTGCGGTACATCCCCAACGGCGTGGACGGCGCGCGCTTCTGCCCCGCCCGTACCCCGGTCGAGAAGGACAAGCTGCGCCTGAGCCTCGGCCTGCCCGCAGGGCCGCTCTTTCTCTTTGCCGGGCGGCTTGCGGCGCAGAAGCGCCTGCCGCTGCTGCTCGAGGCCTGGTCGGACGTCCGCGAAAGCATCCCGCAGGCGACGCTCGCCATCGCCGGGGCGAACCGCGCCTCGGGCTCGGGCTACCATGCAACTTTCGGCGAGGGCGATGAGATCCCTGCCGCGCTGCTCGAGCAGCCCGGGGTGCGTATGCTTGGCCATGTGGCTGACATGCCCAACCTGCTGCGGGCGGTGGATGTCTTCGTGCTGCCCTCGGCGCGCGAGGGTCTGTCCAACGCCCTGCTCGAAGCCTGTGCTTCGGGTCTGGCCTGCATCACCGCGCGCACCGGGGGCGCCATGGACTTCATGCGCGATGGTGAGAACGGACTGCTGTTCGAGGTCGACGACCGTCAGGCGCTGGCCACCGCGCTGGCGCAGCTGGCGACCGATGCCGAGCGCCGCGCCCGGCTTGGCGAGGCCGCGCTGCGCACAGTGGCCGAGAGCTACGACATCCGCCAGACCGCGACCTCGCTGCTGGCACAATATGTCGAGTTGGGCGCCGGCACCCGCGCCGCCACGGCGGGGAGGCGCTGAGATGAGCGACACGGCCCCGATCTTCCTGCTCGGCCTGCAGCGCGGCGGCAGCGATCAACTGCACGACGCGCTGCGCGCCCATCGCGACACCGTCTGGCCCGAGGGCGCCATTCACGAGGTGCTCCGCCCGGCACCGGTGCCGCGCGCCGAGGCCCTGAAGGCTCTTGCGAGCTACTTTCCCACGCTGTTGCGCAGCGGTGACATCCTCAATCCGCGGTGCGCCCCCGGCCCGCTGCGCCCGCGCGACCGCGCCTGGATCGCCCGCGAGCTGGCCCGTGCGACCGACCGCAACCTGCCCGAGGTGCGCCGCTACAAGCGCGCGCTCGCTGCGCGAGGGCTGGGGCCGGGCCTGCCCTCGGGGCGGGGGCGGATGCTGGTCGAGGTGCTGAATTACAACATCGGCCTCGCAACGGAGCTTGACCGGCTCTACCCCGGGGCCCGCTTCGTCGGTCTGGTGCGCGATCCCTACGACACCTGCGAGACCATGATGGCCCGTGGCGGCGATCCGGCCGAGATCATGGCCCTCTACCGGTATTTCGGCGAGACCCTGCTGCGCCTCGAGCAGCGCGGCCTGCCGCTGAAGCTGGTGCGGCACGAGGATATCGTCAGCGACCTCGCCCGGACCGTGGACGAGGTCTTTGATCATTGCGGTTTCGAAACCCCTGCGACACGGGGCCTGTTGCCGAACGGGCGACGACGACGCGAGACAGGGCGGCGCCCCGCGGAGGAGGGCCTGGTCCGGGGAGGAATCTCGGCTCTCGTGCGGGAGGATGCCGGCAAGGCTGCATCGGCCCGCCTCGCGCCGGAGGTGGCGGGGATGATCCAGCAAAATTGCGCCGCGATCATCGAGCGTTTCGGCTACCTTGCCCCGACGGTTATGGGCTGAAGGGCAGGGAGACGGGCATCGGTCCCCGCCTCATCGGCGCCTTGGCGTCGCCCTGGTCGCGCAGCTCCGATATCTGCTTGACGCCACTCCGCCGGGAACTTAAGGAGTGCCACACCCCCGGCGAGTTGGCGGAGTGGTGACGCAGCGGATTGCAAATCCCGCATCAAGCCTCAGAAAATATTACATTTTGTGTGCGGCGAATGCCTAGGACAAACCCGAAACAAACCGGGAATGTGTGGCACTTAAATATCGTCAAATCCGGTCTCTTCTTTGCTGCGCTTCGCGTGCTCTGACGCGCTGGCGAACGTGTCGGGTGTAGTGCCTGACCATGGCTGCGCTCTGGCCTGTGACGGCCGCGATCAGGTCATCGCTGCAGCCTGCGAGGAGCAGCTCGACAGCTGCAGTATAGCGCAGCCCGTGCAGGTCGTAGGCTTCTGCACCCACCGCCTTCCGAGCGGCGCGCATGGCGTCTGATGCTCCGCGATACTCCCATTGCCCCGGGCGCTTGGTCTTCGACATATCCTTGGTCAGGATGAAGAGGCTTTTTCTCTCGATGGCGTCGAGTGCTGCCGCGAGGTGCGGCGTGAGCGGAATTTCGAGCCTCGCGCCAGTCTTGCTCTGGCTGACCAAGATGGTGTCGCCCCTGATGTGCCCCCACTGCATGCGCAGCACGTCGCCGATCCGCTGCCCGGTGCCGAGACAGAGTTCGAAGAGCGTGCGCTCTCGGGTCCCGTAAGGATATGCCTTACGGAACTCGGCAACCTTGGTGTCAGGCCATGGCTCTCGGTCCTGCTTCTCGTACTTCAGCGCCTTGATGCCCTTGGCCGGGTTCTCCTCGGCTTTGGTCAGCAGCCCCATGTCCTTCGCGTGTTCCATCACGATCGACAGCACACGCAGCCTGTAGTTTGCAAAATGGGCGCTCTTCTTCTTTGCCCAAGCATCGCGCCAGGCGATGGCGTGGTGGCGCTCGATTTGCCGCGGCGCGAGGTGCCCAAGCTTGTCCTCGAAGTAGGGCAGGTGCTTCTCATAGTCATCACGCGTCCGGCGTTTCAGGTCGCGGTATTTGGGAGCGGCGCGATACGCGCGGATGACCGCCGCAACATCCTTGCCGCTGGGCACCGGAGATGGCGCATTGAGTAGGCGCTCGCGCTCCTGGTGAAGCGCAAATGGGACCGGCTCATCTTCTGAAAACTGCGTCTCAAGTCGAATTTCCACGATCTTCCCGGCATATCGTTTGCGGAAGAGGAGGACGCCGTCGCGCTTGCGGCGATGGATGTAGCTCGGCAGCTCTTTTCCCTTGGTCATGGTTCGATGAGGTCCGCTGGGTTGGCGTCTTTCGTGGCGGCATCTTGATGCTGATCTTTCGATCTCGCAAAGGTCACGGTGACGCTGGGCACGTATCCTGGCGGCGTCATGGCAATGAGGTCCTGCACTTGCTTCTGTGTCAGGCTGAAACGGTGTCCCATGTCTCAGGTCTCCGGTGGTTAGCTGGACTGATAGAACTGCTGGATGCGCCGGCGGCGCGCTCTGGCGGCGGGGAGCCTCATCAGCATGTGGACCGGGCGGATCGCGGCGCAGATGATGACGAAGGCGGTGTAGAGGTCGGTCATGGTGGTGACCTCCGCGCCTGGCACTTCATCGCGAGCTCGCGCATGCTGATCTCGACCGCACCGGCGGCGACTGCCTTGGCGCGGAGCCCCATGCCGATGTCGAAATGCTCGTCAGCGGTGCCGGCCTTCTGCAGCCATTTCCGCTTCAGTCCGATCCGGTCCGCCATGGCGAGCAGCTCGTCGGTACTGTCCGCGATCATGTGGCTCATCTTCATGTGCCGGAAGCGGCCCATCTCGGTGCGGTACATGTCGTCGACGTAGACGGTCATGCTGCCACTCCCACCACATCTAGATTGCGGATTTTCCGGCGGTTGTTATCCACAGGAATCTCGACAATCGGAGGCTGAGCCTTCTCGACTGAGGCAAGAAAGTGACGCAGCGTGAACGAGGTCCGTGAGTGGACTGATACGCCCGAAGACCTCTTGGTGCAGATAGCCGGAATTTCCCCGGTTCTGAGAGGAAGGGCAAACTTTTGAAGACAGAACTTTTGTATTACCAGTTGCCCCGGTTTGGAAAATGTCCCCCCAATCCGGGGCATTTGGTGGGCGACGCCACTCATGCGGCAACCTCCCGAGCTTCGACCAGGTGCGCGCAGTTCGCCCGCACCAGCTCCTCGGCCAGTGGCGGGCAGACGCTATTCCCGACGCAGGAAACCTGCACGTCCTTCGGGAAGGCCTCGAACTCCCATTCGCCTCCTTCCTCGCGCCAGACGCCCTCGATCACGTAGTCGGAGGGGAAGCCCTGCGCGTTGAAGAGCTCGCGCGGGGTGAGCATCCGCATGCCCACGTCAACGATGACGAAGGACGTGCCGCCGATCTCGAGGGTGACGAACTCGCGGTCATCCCAGAGCCCGTGCGCGCGCAGCAGCTCGGCCACTTGGCGGGCCCGCGGCGCGTGCGCCTCGTCGAAGGGCGGGGCGGCTACCTCGGCCTGCATCGGGCCCATGCGGTCTTTGGTGGTGACCGTGTGCATCGGCCCATGTGCCGGGGCGCCGTCGCCGGTGCCGTAGTATTTGGCCAGCCATGCGGCGACAGGTGTCTGATGGCTGCCGGAACTCGTGACGGTCGAGATCGGCTCGCTGGCGGGACGGCCCGGGTGCACGCCCCGCAGGTCGTTGTTCTGCTGGGCGAGGTAAGCCGCGACCGGGTATTGCTTCACACCGCCGGCGACGACGGTGTTCAGCGGCGCGGTGATGTCGAGCGCGCGAGGCGCCTGGCCTTTCCGCTCGCCGTTCCCGACATGCACCATGGTCGCGGCGATTACGCTGTTCTGGTCCTTCTTGCTCGCGCAGATCGTGTGATGCGGATCCTCGATCGACCGGCAGCGGCCGCCCTGCTGCGCATAGGTCAGCACCGGCGCCACGACGGCGCTGTGATTGCCCGCGGCGCAGACGGTGGGGTGAGGCTGCGCCACGGGGCCCATGCGGCGCGTGGTGCCCTTCAAGCTGGCCAGCAGTGGTGCGAGGATGCCGAGCGGTGCCGCGCCGCCCGGGCGCTTGAGGTAGCTGTTGGCGGTGACCGTGGGCAGCGGTGCCGCGATGTCGCTTCCCGTCGCGCCGGTCATGAACTTGGCGATGGAAGGGGCGATGAGCGCGTGCCGGTTTTCGCAGGTCACAGTCCGAAGGGGCTCGCCAAGCGTGGCAGCGCGAGTGCCGCGGCCTTCGCCGTGCCCGTAGTAGGTGGCGAGCGCGGGCGCGACCACGGCATGCGAAATGCCGCCCGCGGTCACCACGCCATGCGGCTCGGTCAGCGGGTATTCCCGGCGGCCGCCGCTGTCGCCGTGGGCGATGCTCACCAGCGACGGGGTAACAAGGGCCTTCTCGCCGCGGTTCGCGCCGGTCACGGTGCGCAGGGGATCGTCGAGATCCTCGGTGCGCGCGCCGTGGGTTAGATTGACCAGGAAGGGACGCTCGGCGTCGAGCACATAGCGGCGCAGCCCCTTGGCCACCCGGGCGAGGGTATTGTTCGCCAGCGGCCGCACGGCGCGCAGCCCGTGCTTCTCCTTGATCTCGGCCTTGCTGTCGAAGATGCTCGGGCAGGGCAGCGACCAGTCGATGCATTCCGCCGCGGTGCGCCACGGCTGCAGCTTGCCCGACTTAACCTCGTCCGAGTCCGGCGCGCCATGCGTGGGCGCAGGCCATACGATGCGCTGGCCGTCAAACCGGATGCAGACGAACAGCCGCTTGCGGATCGTCGGGGCGCCGTAGTCGCAGGCGCGCAGCTCGCGGCGCTCGATCTTCCCGCCGAGCTTGCGGATCGCCTTGCACCATGCGGCGAAGGTCTCGCCCTTGCGGGCCGGGCAGGGCATCAAGCCGCGCTCGGTCTCGATCAGCGGGCCCCAGCCCGCGAACTCCTCGACGTTCTCCATCAGCACCACGTCGACGCGGCCGCCGCTCTTCTGGATGCGCTCGATCCACCCGGGGATGATCCACGCGAGATCACGGATGTTCCGCGCCACGGGCTTGCCGCCCTTGGCCTTGCTGAAGTGCTTGCAGTCCGGGCTGAACCACATGAGGCCGATGTGCTTGCCTGCGAGATGGTCGAGTGGATCGACGCGATAGACGTTCTCGGACAGGTGCAGCGTCTCGGGGTGGTTCGCCGCGTGCAGCGCCAGCGCCGCCGGATTGTGGTTGATCGCGATGTCGGGCCCGCGGCCGAGCGCCGTCTCGATGCCAGTGCTGGCTCCGCCGCCGCCGGCGAAGCTGTCGACGATCAGCGGCAGGCCGGTGTAGGCGCGGTCGGGCAGCTCGGGGAAATCGAAGGTGTCGCGCATCAGAGCCACCCCTCGAGCCAAGCCGACGCCGCGCGGATCAGGGCCGCCAGCTGCTCAACCCCGGTTGCGATGAACCAGAGGCCCAGCAGGACGAGGATCAGGAAAACCAGCACGGCGAACCACCAGCCCTCAAGGAGAAGGCGATCCTTGCGCTCCATCTCGATCTTGTCTCGAAGGCCATCGCCATTGTAGTCGCGCAGGGGAGGCAGACTGTCGCTCTTGCGGTACTCGCGCTCGGCGGCACGTCCGGTGACGCGCAGGGTGTCAGGTTCTGTCATGCTCATCCCTGCTCTCCCTGCTCACGGAATGCGCGCTCAGCGGCCTCCATCTCGGCGCGCTGCTCGTCGGTCAGGCTGTCGCCCACCGGCGGCAGGCCGAAGGGGTCGTCGTCGTTCTGCTCGGCCTTGGCTTCGGCCTCGTGCGCCAAGCGCTGACACTCCTCGAGGATCGTGCGTAGCAGTTCGCGGTGCTCTTTGCCTTCCGGGCTGTTCCAGAAGGTCATGAAGGCTTCCTTGCCCTTGCGCGCTTCGGTGCGGGCCCGGTCGAGGAGCTCCTTCTGCTTCTGGGCGTTGCCCTGGCCTTTGGCCCACTCCGCCATTGCGCGGCCGGTCTCGACACCCATGGGGCGGCGCGGGTCGAGCAGCCCCTTGAACTGGTCGGCCACCTTGATCTGGTGGACAGGACAGCCCGGCGCGGAGGGGTCGAGGATCACCATCGTGGTCATCTCGAACATCAGGTCTGCGTCGGACGCCGGGTCCCACGGTACGTCCTCGCGGCGGGTTTTCGTCTTGCGGGCGTTGACTGAGCTGTTGCCGAAACCCTTCTGCATGACAGGCTTCGCGCGGGTGCAGATGATGATGTTGGTGTTGGCGCGCACGATGCGGTCGATGAGGCGGCGGTATCGCGGTTTGACCTCGGCCCACGCGAGCTGCGAGCGGGCATCCTTTTTGCTGTCGTCGCCGCGGGTCAGCCGGTCGAGCGTCTGGGCATGCAGATCGAGGACACCGCCGACGCCCTCCCAAGCGTGGCTGAAGCTGTCGAGGATCACGACGGGGAGACCGGCCTCTTCTGCCGCATCGATGACCTCGATCCAGCGCTCTGGAGGGAAGCCGACGACGTTGCCCGAGTGGTCCAACGCCTGGAAGTCGAAGTGCATCATCTCGGGGAAGGCCTGCTTGTAGTGCAGGGCCCGCTTGTTCTCGGTATCGACATAGCCGATCGGCGCTCCGGGGCGGCCAGTCACGGTCTCGGCGATCCCACGGGCCATCAGCAGGGCAGAATAGGTCTTTCCGGTGCCCGAGCCGCCCGACAGGCCGATAGAGAGCGTGAGAGGATCGTGGATCTCGGTGACAGGGATAAAGCGGATGTGCGCGTTCATAGGGGTATCTTTCACTCTGCTGCGATGGGCGACTGCCAGCGGCGCGCCTGATCGAGGATGTCGTGGCCGTAACGGCGGCGATATTCGCCCTCGGAGCTCTCGCGCTCGAGCCAGCGCTCCTGGAACCACGCGGGAAGTTCGACGCGGTGGATCCCGGCGGGGTAGCCCGGCCAGTGGCCCGAGGAGATGCACTGCTGCCAGATTTCGCGGGCACGTCGGGTCTTCTTGCGCGCCATGTCGAGATCGTCAGAGGACAGCTCGACAATGCAGACCTCGTAGGGAGCGGCCTTCTCCTGGAAAATGAACCGGAACGCGCGATCCTCGCCGGTCGCGGCTTTCCATGCCTCGAGGTAGAAGGCGGCCTGCACGTCATAGCCGTAATTCATGACCGCCCTGGTGCAGTGGTCCGGGCAGGCGTCGGTGGTGGTCTTGAAGTCATACAGCGGTAGGCGCGGGTCGCGCGGGGCGTTGTCGATCATCACCCGGCAGACGGTCCCCTCTACGTCGGCCAGCACCACCGTTTCCGAGCAGCTGCTGTCGAGCTCAATCTGCATCTCGGCGAGCCGGGCATGCACTCGCTCGCGCATCGCCTCGATTTGAGAGACCTCGGAGACCTTGAGCGGCGTCTGCCCCACGCTGCGTGCTGCCCCGATGAATTCCTTGGCAGCCTTTGTGCTGGCTGCGCCGTTGCTGGCGAGCATCTCTTCCGGGATCGCCACATAGTCGCCGCCGGCACCGAGTACCGCGCGGTGCGCCGCCCGGCCGATGTCGAAGGTTTTCTTCTCCACCGGCTCGAAGTCCGGGTTGAGGCGCGGGTGTGCCCACCAGGCGTGGAGCGGAGAGTGGTCGAGAACCACGCGCGCCAGCGTCGAGCTAAGGCTCGGGCGCGGGGCGGGGTCAGCGTGATAGGCATCGTCCGAGACGCCATAGTGCACGCCGAAGGGCAGGGTCGTCGTCATGTGCTCATTCTCCGATCGTGGTTGCAGGATGCCGAGGCTCGAGCGTGAAGTCGGTCCACCCCATGGCCATCGCCGCTTGGCGTCCGGCGGCCTCGGACTGGACCGGGACCCAAGCCCCGGTCTTCAGGTTGGTGAGGATCATCACAGCGTCACCTTCACGTGCGGGATGCGGCCATCGAGGAGCGCTTCGGCGATCAGGGCGGGCGTCGCCGCTCCTGCCATCGCGCCCAGGGCGTCAGCGATCTCTTGGAGGATGCGAACGGGGTGCGCCTTGTCCGCTGCGCGTTTGTCGGCGGCCTGCTCCTGCTCGCGCTTCTCGGCCTCAATGCGCTCGCGCTCAGCCTCGGCGGCGCGTTCTTCGCGCGCCTTTGCCTCGGCTATCTCGCGCTGGTAGCGATCTTCTGCCTCCTTCGCGGCCTGCTCGACTGCCGCCTGACGTTCGCGCTCTGCCTGAGCCTCGTCCTCGACGCGCTTCTGCTCCATCTTCTCGTTGACCGTGGACAGCGTGGCGATGCGCAGCTCTTCGAGCGCGGAGGCGTGCTCTCCCAGTTCGGCGATCAGCGGCGGAAGCTTAGTTTCGAGCTCGTAGATGAGGATTCCGAACGACTGCGGGTTCCCGGCGATGAGCCCGATACCGATCTGATTGATGTAGGCACGGGCGTTTTCTGCGCGCTCGGCTAGCCTGGCAGCGGCTGCGGCAGCTTCTTCGGCCTGGCGCTTAGCTTCTTCCTCCGCTTTTCGCTTCTCAGCCTCGACCCACTGGCGCTCTTCCTCGGCCGCCCGGAGGCGGGCAAGCTCAGCCTGCTCGGCCTCGCGATGCTCAGCGGTCGACAGGTCTGCGCGCAGCTTCTTCAGGGCGCGTTCTTTGGCAGCCTCGGCGATCGGCTGGAATTCCTCCCAGCTTTCGTCGAGGTCGGATGCCTCGACCGCGGCCAGAGCGGGGCGAATTTCGTCAGCCGTGCAGAGCGCGGTGATGTGGTCGACGTCGAAGACGGAGAGGGCCTCCTTGTGCCGCGCCACGCGCTGCTCTTCCGCGGCCTCCCAGTCGAGCGCAGGCTTCTTGACCTCATCGCGCAGCGCGTCGAGGCGCTGCTTCGCCGAACGGCGCCCAGCGTTGACGGCGTCGATTTCCTTGCGGGCGGTCTCGGTCAGGGCGAGGCCTTGGCGATCCAACTCGGCCTTGGACTGACTCACGCGGTAGGCCAGCGACTTCATGGCGTCCCGGCCCTTCTTCGACGTGGCATCGAGGCTGGAAGCTTCCGCCCGCGCCGCGGTCTCAAGCTGCGAGAGAAGGGCGTCGAGGCCGTCACCGCTCTTGAGGATCGCTGCGAGGCTGGTCGGCTCCGGAAGGGCCAGCTCCGTATTGGGGGAAAGATCATTCATCAGTACGGTCCCGGTGTCTGGGCCGCCCGCACAATCGCGGCGGCGATGGACAGCGCCGTGGCGCCGAGCGCGCCAGCGGCAATGACTTGAAGGGCGAGAAGAAGGCGATGCATCCGGCTCACTCAGCCGCGATGCGGTCGAGGTGGAGGTCGCGGAGGTAGTCGCCGTAGTCGTCCTGAGTGGAGCTCTCGGCCTCCAGCTCGGCGACGATCTTGTCGGAGGCATCCTCTTCGAGCTTCGACACGGCGTCCTCTCCGATAGCCTGCGCGAGCTGGGCGCGCGACAGGTGGAGCCCGCCGATGTGCCAGTCCTCGATTTCAATGGAGGTCACCGCGAACCCGCCGTGCATGATCCCGACGTCGGGCTCTGCCGGCTGGTACTCGGCGTCGTACGACGCAACAGCGACGGGGATCGCCATGTCGTCGAGTTCGATGCTGAAGGTGTCCATGTGAGGTCTCCCTGTGGAAATCCCCGCGATTGGCGCTGCCTCTTCGGCGGGGTGTAGGGAGAAGCTACAGGGGACAAATATCCCCGTCAACATGAAAGGGGATAAAAATCCCCATCATTATCGCGTCACATGAACCAGCGTGCTACAATCCACCTGTCAGCGCGGTGGTAGCGGCAAAGAAAAACCCCGCCGGAGCGGGGTGGAGGGAAGAGATATGGATGAAGAAGAAATGGCCAAGATCGCGCAAAAGGCGTTTCGTCGGAGCGTCGCAGGTTTCGGGCTCAGCCTTTTTTCCCTAGGGTTCTCACTTTGGGCAGGCGGTTATCTTTTCTGACCGTCGGCCCAACGCCAGACGACCTCTAGGTGACGGGGTTCGAAATTGCCTTTGGCAAAGCACGTTAGGTACTCCGTCGGTCTAGGTGTATGGCTGCTCGAATTTTGTGATGCCTGCGATCCCGCCGCACCTATGGAGCGAGATATGGAAATCTCTCTTTTCGCATCCTGCTCAGGGAGCACAGTCACCTCTTCAGGCGGGTAGCCGCGAGGCTCAACCCATTGATGATCCGAGCTCAAGAGTACTACCCCCTTCTTCGAGTACCTGATCGCTTCGACCTGGATGGAGATAGGCTCAAAATTTCTAGCTGTGATACTCACTGAATGCCAACCAGGGAAATGGCGGCTGGCCGAGTGTGAAATCTCGAAAACTGGCCTCTTGCGCCTGTTCTGGCTTTTGGTGACTGTGGCCACCACATGACCGCTGTAGCTTTGCCATCCTGTGAATAAGGCGCTAGCGGTCGCGATCAGGATCGCAATGTCTGCCTTCTCCAAATTCTCAGCCCCTCAGCGCCGCCGCCACGAGTCTCGCCAGACGCTGCGCTTCACCACTTCCTGATTTCGCAACTTCGTCAAAGCTTTTCGCAATATCCTCCCGGCCCGCATGAGTGCTTGCCGCGCCCCGGGCCATACCGACCAGCATTTCGACCGCTGCCTTGCGGACTTCGATTAGCTGGCGCTCTAGCTCGAACTCACGAGGTGTCATCGTTTTTTCGCAAACTCGGCAGGCCAGTGCAGCCGCACGCGCGCGGCCCACTTGAGCCGCACATTCCACATGGTGTTTGCGCCGGGGTTCAGCGAAATCAGGTGGAACAATCCGGGTTCGTCGCCAGCCTTCACCTGCTTGACCCAGCCCATGCCGCCCACATCCTCGACCACACACCGATGGCCAACAACTTCGTCGGGCACACCATCGTGCGTCTCGCGGGTGTAGAAGAGCAGGTCGCCTGCGCTGTACACGGGCTCCATGCTGTCGCCGACCACCTCAACGGCGACGACACCGTGCGGAGATAGGCCCGGCGGGCACTCGACTTGAGGGCCGTCGCCTTTGGCGTATGCGTCGAATACGGGAACTTGCGCGCCCGCGCCGACCTTGCCGGCAATGGAGATGGTTTCCTCGGGGTCGAAGGCGCCTGAGAGAAACTGGTCCAGGGAAAGACCCAAGGAAGACGCCACGCGCTGCGCGTCATCCACGTTCGTGGTTTTGGATTTCCCTTGTCCGACCTTCTTGAGCTGCTCGTAGGAAACGCCTGATGCTTCCGCGATCTTCCGAAGGGATAGCCCTCGGGCGGATATCGCCTTCTTGAGTGCGTCTGCGAAGGTCATGGCCATGCGGGGACAATAGTCCGAGCCGAACATCGCTGCTAGGCGACGATTATCCCTTGCTGAAAGGGGATAATTATCCCTATAGTGCAGCATGACCAGAGAACATCTCATTGCTGAAATCGAGGCATTTGCTCGCAAGCAAGGCTTGGCCCCGGCGACCGTCACCAGCCGCGGGGTCGGCAACAGCAGACTCTATGCGCGCCTCAAGGGCGGAAAGAGCTGCACTCTCGATGTTGCTGAGCGCCTCCGCGCCTACATGGCGGCGACTGCTGAACCTTCCGCCACCTGAACCCAAACACTGTTCCATGCCTCGAACATGGGCCAGCGCAAAACAATACCCAAGAAAACGAGGTTTCTCATGCAGGTATACCGCGGCCCGGCGATCAGAGCGCTCTACAAGCAGCTCGTGTCGGATTTCGGCGGCGTCGAGGCTGCCGCGCACCTTATCGGCTGCGAGAAGGGCACGATCTCGAAGCAGATGAACGGCCACGCCGCGATCGGCGCCGAGCACTACGGAGCGCTCGAAGACGAGGTGGGGCGCTGGCCCATCACTGAACTGATGTTCGCCCGCAGGGAGCGGAGCGCCGAGCAAGTCGAGCGTGATGTCCTGATCATGAGCGCAATGCGCGAACTGGCCGATGTCGGCCCTGCGCTGCTCGCTCTTGCTGCGAAAGGAGACGCCGCCGCGATCATGAAGGAGGGGCCGGAGGCTCTTGAAGTGCTCAACCGTCTGGTTCGCCACGTGGAGAACCAAGGATGACCCAGACACCAGCCATCCTCCTCCCGGCCGGTGAGGGCGGCGGACCTTCCTCCCACAGGTTCGCCGCGCGCTTCTTTGCCGTCGCCACTCACAACGGATCGACCAGCTGTGCGGCTCGAGCCTGCACGCATGGCGGCAACTCGGCCCAACGGGCCCCGAAGGTCGAAAGGCCGTTCTCTCTGCTCCCTCTACAGGCGCGTTCCGACGCCTGAGCAGCACCTGGCCGGGGCCAAGCGCTCCGGCCCCTTTCTTCACACCATGACCGCCCGGCTGCGGGGCTCAGCAGCTTCAACTCTGAGGAAACCATGAACGCACGTGCCAATTTCGAACACGACATGGAAGGGCAGGAGCCCGAAATGCAACTCGACACGCTCTTCGGCGACTGCCGGGACGCAATGCTCCAGCGCATCCAGACCATGAAGACCAGCTGGGCTCTCTGCAACGAGGCGGAGCAGGCCGAGATCATCAACGGCCTGGAACTCGCGGCCAAGAGCATCGTCCGCGCCGCGGTGCGCGAAGTCACGCGCCACGAATTCGACCACGCGGTCGTTTCGCTCGGCGAGGTAAAGATCAAGGGCGAGAAGGGGATCGAAGCCAAGATCACCTGCAGCAACATCGAGCACAATCGCACCGTTCTCGGTGAGCACGTCGGCAGCATCGTGCAGATCGTCATGATCGACAGCGAGGACTTCATGGGTGCGCGCTCCGATGCCAAGCCCTCGCCGGACCAGGGCGATTGGCTTCAGAGGGCCGACGACGACGACGACGACGCTGCGCCCCGCGGTCTGCCCAAGCCCGAGGACTTTGACTGATGGTCGAGTTCACCATCCCCGGTAAGCCATTCGCCAAGCAGCGGCCAAAAGCGGCAGCTGTCGCCGGCCGAGCTCGCGTCTACACGCCGGGCGAGACGGTGAGCTTCGAACGCAAGGTTGCGGAGATTGCGCGGCCTGACTTCCCGGTCCCTTTCGAGGGGCCGGTCCGCCTTCGCATCGTGGCGATCTTCGAGATCCCGAAGTCGTGGACGAAGAAGCGTAAGGCCGCGGCCCTCGGGGGCTTCCACATCCAGAAGCCTGACGGGGACAACCTCCTCAAATCGATCAAGGACGGCCTGAACCGAATCGCTTGGTCCGATGACTGCCAAGTCGCGGATGTCCGTTGCGTGAAGCGCTGGGGAACCCACGCCGAGACCTTCGTCCGCGTCGAGCCCCTCACCGACGACGCCCAAGCCGCACTCTAGGAGCCCGCATGTCCGCCCACCGAGGAAAGACCGTCTCCCACGCCGAGTTCGCTCGCATGTGGTTCAGCCCGATGACGCAGGCCGAAATCGGCGCTGTGCTCGGCATCACAGACTCGGCGGTGAACCATCGCGCGAACAGACGCGGTCTGCCGCCTCGCAAGAAGGGTCCGGCGCCCGCACTGGTGGATGGCCCGGAGCTACGGGCGATGTGGGATGCCAATGTCCTCACGAGCGCCATTGCCGAGCATTTCGGCGTGAGCGAGCGCACCATCCGCAACGTCGCGACGCGCTTCGGATACCCGCGCAGAACAGGCCTGGGGCGTGCCTCAATCAGCATGGCCGAGTTCAGGCAGCTGCAGGCGGGCCGCCGCATGGCCGCCGTCGCAGCGGCCGAGCAGCGCGCCACCGATCGAGTGTGGAACCGCGCGTCATGACGCACATCTTCCAGTCGATCGAGCAAGTCCCTCTCTTCCGCTATGGCATGATCATGGCGGACCCGCCTTGGCAGTACGAAAACTGGTCCGCCAAGGGCGAGCACAAGAACGCCTCGGCGAAGTACGACTGCACGCCGCTCGACTGGATCAAGGAACTGCCCGTCGGCCACATCGCCGCGCCGGACTGCGTCCTGTGGCTGTGGACGACCAACCCGCTGTTGCCGCAGGCCTTTGAGGTCATGGCCGCGTGGGGCTTTGCCTTCAAGACCGCCGGCCACTGGTCGAAGAAGACCTCCAACGGCAAGCAGGCCTTCGGCACCGGCTATGTGCTGCGCTGCGCGGGCGAGCCGTTCCTCATAGGCACCATCGGCAGCCCGAAGACCGCGCGCAACGTGCGGTCGGTCATTGAAGGGCCGGTGCGCGAGCACAGCCGTAAGCCGGACGAGGCCTTCGCGGCTGCCGAGCAACTCGTGCCGAATGTCCGCCGCATCGAGCTCTTCAGCCGACAGGAGCGCGCCGGCTGGGACGTCATGGGGAACGAAGTCGGGAGGTTCGCAGCATGAGCAACCACGTCATATCGCTCCTGCGCCGCAAGAAGCTCGGAGTGGGCTTCACAGCCAAGTCCCTCATCCTTCTGATGGCAGATATGGCGAGCGACGACGGCTCCGGAATTTGGGCATCCAAGGCCCGGATGGCGCGGGAATTGGAGACGACCGACCGGACTGTCCAGAGGACGATCGACGCCCTTATCGAGGCCGGTTTCCTGGTCGAGGTCGGCCGCAAAAAGCACCGGAATGGCTTCACCTTCGAGTACGCGATCCGGATCAAAATGGTCGAAAAGTGCGACGATTCCACGCCGCAACCCCCGATAGAGCGTCACCCGTCAATACAAGATGTAGACGCGGAGACACAAGATATGACCCCCGACACAGTGTCACCCCCGACAGAGTGTCACCCCACCCCCGACACACCGTCACCCCATGGGGTGACACAGTGTCACCCAAACCCAATAGGAACCCAAATAGAACCACCCCCCCAACCCCCCGGTGGGGGGCGGAAGAGGGAATCTCGATTTGGAGTTTCGGATGAAGTGAAGCGTCTGCTGGAGGAACGGCTATGAACTACGACGAACGCAAGGCCATCATCGCCAGAGGTCTCTCGGATTACCTCGGGCCGCTGGCACCGCCCCGGGCCCTCGACGCTGAGGCACAGGCCGAAATGCTCCGTCGCACCATCAAGGCGATCAACGCCCGCCTGCCGATCGGAAACGACGACGAAATCCGTGGCTCGCTCGAGCGGATGTTCGATGAAGTGACCCGCTCCCACAAGGGCTGGTCGTGGCCAACGCCGGACGAGTTCGTCAGCGCCATCCGTGGCGGCAGCTCCAAGGCCTCACCGGAGACCTTCACCCCGAGCAGCCACGACGACGCGAGCGCCGCGGACATGAACGCCGGACGGCCGGTCCCCGAAGCGATCGTCTGGGGCATCGCGGGCGTTAGGCTGGCGAACGCTGGCGCCATCCGGCGAGACACGCTCCAGCGCTACCGCCAGGCATCCGCCCGAGCAGCTGCTGTGGTCTGGGGTGAGGACGGCGCCCGGGCCCACCTCGTCGGCAAGTACGGCGAAGTCGCCGCGGCGTTCTTCGGCATGAGGGCAGCGGAATGAGCGCGAAGCCCGCCGCCGATTTCTTGAGGCCGAGGGCCAATTTCATTGCCATCTCCACGCGATACGAGTGACGAAGGAAGAACGATGGGGCAGGATAGGATCACGCCGGAAGAGCGTGCCGCGATCGAACAGGCGATTGCAGAGGGCCAGGTGCAGCGGGTCGAGCCGCGTGTGCCTTCCAATCTCAGGCCACGACGACCGCTGCCGGTGACTGGGCGCGAACCTGCGGGCAGGACCCCTGCGCCGCGGAGCGTCCCCGCCGAGATGCCGGTCAAGGCAGCGCTGGAGTGGGCCTTCCAAACCGAGAAGGCCAGCTTCGACTTCGACGAGCTCGGCGCGTCGGCGGGTGGTCAGCGCAAGGGCATCAGCATGGAGCAGTTGATCTTCGAACGGCACATGTTGGGCAAGGTAGCGATCGATACCTCGCCGGGCCGGTCAGAGCCCGCAGAGGACGCCGAGATCATCGCCAGCATCGTGCGCTCGGTGCTGCCGTGGTCGGCCGCCTGCCTCGTCGCTGATTTGGCGCGGGCCGGGCGTGAGCCGGACTGGATGCGGGACGCCGCGCCGCGCATCCTGCCGATCGAGTGGGTCTATGGCCGGGGCGGTGCCAGGGGTCGGACTGCCGACGCAGCGCGGCTTGGAGCCGGGGGTTGGCCGCACCAGAAGCGCCGCAACCGCAAGGGCGCCATCGTCGAGGACGAGGTGCTTTTCACGCCGGTCACTGTCTCGCCGACAGCCGTGCAGATCGCCGCCGCGCGGCGGATGTACCTCGAGTGGCGCGGTTGTCTGCTGGCCGTTCGCGGGGCGCTGCAGCGCGCATCGCTGCGCTGGTTCAGCGTCACGGACGAGCTGCCCCCGATGATGCCTTGGAAACGCCTCGACTAGGAGCGCGAGCATGTCCCTTGCGAGCACAACGGGCAGTCGTTAGAAAATACTGTGAGGTGCTCTGCGAGCCAATCGATGTGTGAGGTTTCTTTATGAGTTGGATTGCTAGCCTTTGGGAGCGTTTTCTTATTCGCGCTATCCCTTATCTGCCCTCAGTTTTGGCTGGCTTTTTGGCGCTGCTCTTTGTGTTTGCAGCCGCAGGATATTTTATTCAGGAGAAGAGTTATCTCGTTCGCCTGCTAGCGCCCGCCATAGGCTTCTTCGGTGGTGCTGCAATTGGTGGTGGTCTTGCAGCAACCGTAGGTGGGATCGGGGTTGCTGCGATGGGAACTGCTGTAGGGCTTCCTGCGCTCGCAGTGATTGGGGTGGGAGCGCTCGTCGGCGGCCTGTTAGGCGGCGTCAGCGGTTTCTCTTTCGAACTTGTCTCGTTCTTGATGAATCCGAGCGCATTCAATGTCGACACGATTGGGTTGATTGGCGTTGTTATTGTTGCGCTTGTTTTGTTTCTTGTGATCCGACGGGTTGTTGATCGTATACTCCAATGGCGCCGCCGTGCTTCGGTCACCGACACTGGCGCACTGGAATAGTCGGTTAGTCTCGTAGTCCCACGCTTGACCGCGAAAAAAAAAGGTGGGTAGACAAGGTGCCAGCAACGTTTCTGCGCCCGGAGGGAATGTCCCTGCCGGGCGCATTTATTTTTTCACTCTTTGATAAGCTGACCCCAGTCAGTCTCTGGGTGGTCGTGCACGACGATCGTGAGGCCGGTGAAACCTTTTCCAAGAGTAAAAAGCCGCGAGGTCACCACGCCGGTCAACTCTGGGCCTCCATCGAAATTGAGTAGATTTACATGATCGCCGACTTGCGGGAGTGCTGCAAACTCTGCTGCTGAAATGTCGTCTCGGTCTGCTGATGACAGAGTCTCGGCGGGGCGCCCGGAATGCTCCGACCACTGCTGATACTGCACGCTGTACTTCATTCTCGTTACTCCTTGGTGAGACTACTCTTCGGGCGATTTGATGGCATAGGCCTTGGGCTTCGGTCAAAGCGATATTAACTCTCTCTGGCACGGCCGCATCCGTCTGGTGAGCCAAAGAAAATCCATCGGCGAGCTGCATAGATGTCAGACCAACGTGACCCCGACACCGGCCGCTTCCTCCCTGGCCACCGCTTCTGGGAAGCCCGCAGCAGCCACGGGCGCAAGCCGACCTTCGCGGACGCTGATACACTCTGGGAAGCCTGCGTCGAGTATTTCGCGTGGGTGGAGGGGAACCCGCTGCGGGAGGCCAAGGCCTTTAGCTACGAGGGCAGGGTGACGCTCGCTGAGCTACCCAAGCTGCGGGCCATGACCATCAGTGGTCTCTGCCTGTTCCTCGACATCGCTTCGGAGACCTGGCGCGGCTGGAAGACCGAGGGGCACGCGCTCTACCGGCCCGATCTTGTCGAGATGATCAGCCGCGTCGAAGCTGTGATCTACGAGCAGAAGTTCACTGGAGCAGCTGCCGATCTTCTGAACCCGAGCATCATCTCGCGCGAGCTCGGGCTGGCGGAGAAGAACGAGCACTCCGGCCCGAACGGCGGCCCGGTGGAGGTGCGGACCCTTGCAGACTTCTACGGCGGCAAAGGGGGATGACGCACCCACACTGAACCCGGTCCTGAGAGAGTTCTGGCTCACACCAGCCCGCGAACGCGTCCTCTACGGGGGCCGGTCCAGCTCGAAGTCATGGGACGCGGCTGGGTTCGCGGTCTTCCTGGCGACGCAGTGCCGCATCCGCGTGCTGTGCGCCCGCCAGTTCCAGAACAAGATCGCGGAGTCGGTCTACACGCTGCTCAAGATCCAGATCGACCGCTTCGGCCTTCGGGATCACTTCGTCATCACCGAGAACTCGATCCGGCACAAGCTGACCGGCGCGGAGTTCATGTTCTACGGCCTCTGGCGGCACATCGACGAAATCAAGTCGCTCGAGAGCATCGATATCTGCTGGATCGAGGAGGCGCACAACCTCACCGCCGAGCAGTGGGAAATCCTCGAGCCCACCCTCCGGGGCGAGGGCTCCCAGTTCTGGATCATCTTCAACCCGCGGCTGGCCTCGGACTTCGTCTACCGCAAATTCATCACCGGCACGCCGAGCGCAGTCATCAGCGGCAAGATCAAGGGCGTCGTCGGTGCCACCATCAAGCGGCTGATCAACTACGACGAAAACCCCTTCCTCTCGGACACCATCGTCAAGGTCATCGAGCGCAAGCGAGCCGAGGACGAGGAAGAGTACCGGCACATCTACCACGGCGAGCCCCGCCAGGACGACGACGCGGTCATCATCAAGCGGTCGTGGCTCATGGCCGCGATCGACGCGCACAAGAAGCTCGGGCTGGAGCCCGCCGGTCGCAAGCGTGTGGGCTTCGACATCGCGGACAGCGGCGCGGACCTCTGCGCCACCGTGATGGCCCACGGCTTCCTCGCGCTCCAGTGCGACGAGTGGAAGGCGGCGGAGGACGAGCTGCTCAAGTCCGCCGGGCGCGTCCACCGGCTGGCGCGGGAATCCGGCGCGGACATCGACTTCGACAGCATCGGCGTCGGCGCCTTCGCGGGCGCGCACTTCGCCGCCCTGAACGAGGAGCACGCCGTCCGGGTCACCTACCGCGGCTTCAACGCCGGGGGCGGGGTGCTGAACCCAGAGGCGCGGGTCGACCCGCACGACACCGACCCGAACGCACCGACCAACAAGGACTTCTACGCCAACGTGAAGGCGCAGGCCTGGTGGGACATCGCCCGCCGCCTCCGCAACACCTTCAACGCGGTCGAGAAGGGGCACCAGTACGACGCTGCCGACCTGATCGCGATCAGCAGCGAGTGCGAGCACCTCGACCAGCTGATCGACGAGCTGGCCACGCCCCGCAAGGACGTCGACAACGCCGGACGCTCCAAGGTCGAGAGCAAGAAGGACCTGGCGAAGCGTGACGTCGCCTCGCCGAACAAGGCCGACGCGTTCGTCATGGCCTTCGCGCCGATCCAATCGGCCCCGACGGTCCAGATGCTGCTGAGCTCCGCGGCCCGGGCGAAACTGAAAGGCAACCGATGACAGACCAGAAAGACCGCTCTGCCATCGTGAACGCGCTGGCGCTGCTCGCCAATGCCGCCAGCCGGCGCATGTCGACCATGTTCCCGGGCTACTTCAAAGAGGCCAAACATAACCACTATCGGGACTTCGGCTGGCCGAACGAGGTCACCTTCGACCTGCTCTACGCGATGTACTGCCGGAACGGCCTCGCCCGCGCCGCGGTGAAGAAGACCGCCCGCAAGGTCTGGCAGGATCACCCGTTCCTGATGGAGCGCGAGGAAGCGCACAAGGAGACCGCCGTCGAGTCGGACATCCGGCAGCGCTTCGCCGACCTCCGGGTCTGGCAGCGCCTCGCCGAGGCCGACCGCCGGAGCATGGTGGGCGGCTACGCCGGGGTGATCCTCCGGCTGGCCGACGACAAGCGCTTCGCCGAGCCAGTCGATCGCGTCGGCGGTGGGCTCGACGGCCTGGTCGAGATCATCCCCGCGTGGGAGGGGCAGCTCAAGGTCTCCACGTGGGACACCGACGAGACCTCCGACACCTATGGCCAGCCTACCATGTTCTCGTTCAACGAGGCCGAGGTGGGCAACGACGCGCAGGGCCGCAACCGCGCCTTCGAGGTCCACCCCGATCGCGTCATCGTCTGGTCCGAGGACGGCACCGTCCATGGCCGCTCGATGCTGGAGCCGGGGTTCAACGACCTCCTCACGCTGGAGAAGATCACCGGCGCCGGGGGCGAGGGCTTCTGGAAGAATGCCAAGTCGGCGCCGGTCTTCTCGATCGAGAAGGATGCCCAGCTCTCCCAGATGGCTCAGGCCATGGGCGTGGACGTGTCGGAGATCGCCGACGCGCTGAACACCCAGACCGAGAACTGGCAGAAGGGCTTCGACCAGAGCCTGATGCTGCAGGGCATGAAAGCCGACACGCTGGCCATCACCCTGCCCATTCCCGAGCACTTCCGGGCCGGCGCGTTGGAGAACTTCGCCGCCTCGATCGAGATGCCCAAGAAGATCCTCACCGGCATGCAGACCGGCGAGCGCGCCAGCACCGAGGACGCCGACGAGTGGTCGCAAACCTGCATGGGCATCCGGTCGGACCGGGTGATCCCGGCCATCATGGAATTCGTGAACCGGCTGGAGCGCTTCGGCATCCTGCCCGAGCGCGACTGGTTCCTGCAGTGGGCGGACCTGACCGAGGCCAGCATCGGCGAGAAGATCGACCGCGCCGACAAGATGGCCAGCATCAACGAGCGCGCCTCCCGCACGGGCTCGGGCGAGATCGTGTTCACCTCTGACGAAATCCGCGAGACCGTCGGCAAGGAGCCCCTGAGCGACGCCGACGCGCTGCCCGATGACGACGAGGCGGACTTGGACCCGCCCGACGACGGCGAGGAATAGGAGCTTCCCCATGACGAAACGAGTTCGGGTCAACGTCCGCGCGTTGGCCAATACGAAAGCTGCCCGCCGCGAGAAGCGCAACGGGCGCGACGTGATCATCGTGCCGAGCGCCACGCTGCCCGATGACGTGGTCATGAACAACATCCTCTACCCGGCCGACGAGATCGAGAAGAGCTTCGCCAGCCTGAACCGCACGCCGGCGCCTGCCGGTCACCCGCTGATCAACGGCAAGTTTGTCAGCGCCCGCGACCCCGAGGGCATCAACATCGGCTGGATCGGCGCCTGGAACGAGAACGCGCGCCGCGAGGGCGGGCGGGTGCTCCTCGACAAGGTGATCGACGTGCAGACGGCGAACCAGTCCGAGCGCGGCAAGGCGGTACTGGAGGCGGTCGACAAGGGCGACCCGATCCACACCTCAACCGGCCTGCTGTGCAACCTCGAGGCCGCCAACGGCGACGTTTCCTACAAGCACATCGCCCGGGACATCGACTTCGACCACGACGCGATCCTGCTGGGTGAGGAGGGTGCGGCCACCCCCGATCAGGGCGTCGGCATGTTCGTCAACTCTGCCGGCCAGGCGGAGGAACTCGAGGTCATCAACTCGGCCATCGACATGGCCGATCAGGAACTCGACTGGGCCGGGATGCACCTGCTCAGTGCGCTTGAGCGGCGCGAGCGCGCTTCCACCTGGGAGCGCATCAAATCCGCCATCATGGATGCCCTGCCGGGCGCCTCAGAGCGGGAACCCTCTGCAAATCAAGGAGAAGCAGACATGGCTGACGACAAGCAGCTTGAGCAGCTTTCCGCGAAGGTGAACGCCATCGAGGAAGGCCTGTCGAAGATCGGCGAGACCATCGCGAATGCGGTGGGCGAGGCGGTGAAGCCGCTGAAGGACCACGTCGAGTCGCTCGACGCCGCCAACAAGGCCAAGGAGGACGCCGAGAAGGCGGAGCTTGAGGCCAAGGTGGTCAAGGCGAACATCCTCGACGAGGAGACCGCCAAGGCGACCCCGCTGAACACCCTGCGCGCCCTGGCGCCCAAGGCCACGGCTGGCAAGGCCGCCGCGCTGAACGGCGCGTTCGGCGGCTCCAGCGACAAGGACGAGTGGGATGGCTTCAGCCTGAACGCCGCCGCCAAGCAGAAGGAGGCCTAATCCCATGGCGAACGTCATCTACCGCGGCCCGATCAAGGACGAGCCGGAGACCGTCTCCGACAAGACCGTGGCCGGCGCCTACCTGCCGGGTATTCTCGTGACCGAGAGCGCCACGGCCCTCACCGTCGCCACGGCGGCCGACATCGAGGCGGACCTGCTGATCCTCTCGAACCGCCGCTTCTACGATCAGGGCGTCGGCGATGCCTACGCCTCGGGTGACACCGGCGTGGCCTACCGCCCGCGCCCCGGCGAGATCTACCAGACCCGCCTCGCAGCCGCGACCTACGCCAAGGGTGCTCCGCTCACCATCGGCGCGTCCGGCTACCTCACCGCCGCTGCTGCCGGGCAACGCGTCGTCGCGTTCTTCGAGGGCGTGGCGGGCGCAATCACCGCCGGCACGCTGAACGACGTTCGCATCGCGAACTCGTTCAACATCGCCGCAGCATAAGGAGGACGCACACATGTTCGTCTATAACTCCCGTCACCCGATGGGCGCCGAGAGCGGCGTGGATATCCCCGACCGCCTGGCGCTCGCGACGGATGAGCAGAGCCGCGTGATCGCGGCCAACCGTGCCGCCGCCGCCCGCCGGGATACCAGCTTCGAAGAGATGCTGGGCAACGCTGCCGGCGTCATCGGCAACGCGTCGGCGCTGCCGCGCGACGTCTGGGGCATCTGGGACCGCGAGGGCATCGAAGTGCAGCGCGAGGTGCTGGCCGTCTTCGGTGACCTGGCGGGCTCGGTGGGCATGCCCATGCCGATCGGCAAGCTGGTCCACTACTTCCAGCAGATCAGCGACTCCGGCGACGCGCATGTCTCGATGGATGGTCGCTCCAAGGCCCGCACCGACCAGCCGCAGATCACCTACCAGGGCACCCCGCTGCCGATCGTGGACAGCACGTTCAGCTTCGGCTGGCGTCAGATGGCCGCGGCCCAGTCGGAGGGCTTCCAGCTCGACGGAGCCGCCCGCCGGAACTCCATGTTCAAGGTGGCGAAGATGCTCGAGGGCATGGCGATCAACGGCAACAGTCAGATCGTCGTCGGCGGCGACCAGCTGTACGGTCTGGGCAACCACCCGAACCGCAACACCCGCTCGACGACCAACGACCTCTCGGCCTGCACCGGCGCCGAGTGGCTGGGCGACGTGAACGCGACCCTGAAGCTGCTGCACGGCGACAACTACCGGGTGCCGGCCACCCTCTACGTCAACTGGGACGACTGGTTCTACGCTACCCAGACCGACTTCTCGGCGGCCTACCCGAACAAGACCATCGCGCAGCGCGTGCTCGAGAACGGTGGCGTCCGCGAGGTCATCCCGGCCTCGGACGTGCCGGCCGACACCATCTTCGCCGTCGTCAAGGACCGCCGCGTCGTGCAAGTGCTGAACGCCATGCCGATGGCTACCCGCCAGCAGTTCCGCGCTAACCCCGAGGACGACTACAACTTTGTCGTCATGGCGGCGCAGGCGCTCGAGATCAAAACCGACGCCGAGGGCAACTGCGGTATCGCGCATTCGTCGTGACCTCTGTGATGGGCCGGGTCCGCCCGGCTCATTGCCAGAGGTCATGCAAAGGAGTCTCCTCATGAAGACCAAGTTCGAGATCACCAAGAAGGGCGTCGAGGGCCAGAAGGTCGGCGACATCGTCGAGTTCGAGGGCGAGAAGGTGCCCGGCTTCCTGCTGAACAAGGGCCGAGTCGTGACCGAGCGTGTCGCCGTGACCAACCCGGCCACCGGTGCCGTGCAGGATTCCGCGCAGGAGCGCCAGGCGCTGCTGGCCGAGGCCGCGAAGGTGCTGGACGACGAGCATTTCAGCGCAGAGGGCGTGCCGGATGTCCGTGAGATCAACGCCCTCCTCGACGAAGGCGTCGCCAAGTTCTCGGCAGCCGAGCGCGACCAGCTCTGGCCGGGCATCGCTGAGTTCGTGAAGGCGGATCGCGGCTGATGACGGCAACGGTTGAGGGATGGATCGACTACGCCGCGGCGCGGGGCGACACGGTCGCGGATGACGCCGACAGCGCCGCGGCGCTGGTGCGCGGGTCCGACTACGTCGCGCGGTTCTACCTCAACCGGCTGACCTCCTCGGCGCCCGAGCAGGTCGTCGACGAGGCCACGTACGAGGCGGCGAAGCTGGAGCTGGCGAACCCGGGCTTCTTCTCGAAGACGTACACCGCCGACCAGCAGAAAGTGCTGACCAAGGTCGGGAGCATCCAGTGGACCGTGCGCGGCGACGCGAGCGGGGCCGAGGCGGCCACCCCGATCAGCACCACGATCGAAGCGATGTTCTATCCCTACATGCTCGAGCGCGGGAAGACCCCGGCGTTCCTGATGAGCATCGGCCGGAGCCCGGGCCTGTGAGCGGGGCGGATATCGCCGCGGAGGTGGCTGCCGCGATCGCGGAGGCAGGGGCCGAGACGGGCGGCGGGGTGCCGCTGGTGGGGACCATCACCCGTGTGACCGGCGCCGACGAGACCACCTATCCGCCGACGCCGGGCGGCGCGACCGACTATGCCTGCACCGTGGTTCTCGACCAGTACAGCGCCCGGGACCGAGAGGGCACCCAGATCTCCGCTCAGGACGTCAAGGCGATGATCGCCCCAGACGCGGAGACCGACCCGCGCAACGGCGACGCCTTGACCGTAGCGGGCAAGACCTTCAGCATCGTCAACGTGGATGCGATCCAGCCGGGGGGCGTGGTCTTGTACTGGGAATGCCAGGCACGGAAGGGCGAGGACTGATGGCCGACACGCGCGCTGCCTTCCTCGCAGAACTCGACAAGGTCGCGCCCCAGCTGCGCGACGCCTTCGAGCGCGCCATTCAAGACATCCGCAGCACCGCGCAGGCCCGCGCCATCGACGAGGCGATCAAGCGGGCGATCGAGACCGGCGACATCGCCGGCGGCGTGCAGCAGGTGATCGCAGCCATCCAGCTGGGCAGTGAGTTCTTCGCCCCGCTCGATCGGGCCATTTCCGAGGCGTTCTACCAGGGGGGAGTATGGCAATTGTCCAACCTCCCAAAGCGCGTCTCGACAGGCTCGCAGGGGCCGCTGATCATTCGCTTCGACGGGCGGCACCCGAACGCGGAGGCGTGGACGCGCAGGCACAGCGCGGCGCTGATCACCGAGATCACGAACGACACCGAGAAGCTGATCCGGGAGACGCTGACTGAGGCAGTCGAGCAGGCACGGCCCTACCGCCGCGTGACGCGCGAGCTGCTCGGGCGCACCGATGGCAACCAGAAGACCGGCGCGCTGATCGGGCTCCATTCCCGGCAGGCGCGGGCAGTGCGCGGCGCCCGGGGCGAACTCGAGACGCTAGACGTCCGCTACTTCGCCCGCACGCTGCGCGACAAGCGGTTCGACAGCGTCGTGCGCAAGGCGATCGAGGCGGGCCAGCCGCTGAGCGCCGCCGACATCGAGCGCATCACCGGGCGTTACTCAGACCGCCTCCTGCGGGCCCGGGCGAAGACCATCAGTCGGTCCGAAGGGAGCCGGGCCATGAACGCCGGGCGCGCCGAGGGCGTGGTCCAGATGATCGAGCGCGGGGAAATCCTCCCCGAGCACGTCACCATTACCTGGGACGCCACCCCGGGGCCGCGGACGCGGGACAGCCACCGGGCGCTGAACGGCCAGACGATCAAATGGGGGGAGTTCTTCGTCTCGCCCGTCACCGGTGCTCTGATGCGCTGGCCGCACGATGAGAACGCGCCGGCGGCCGAGACGGTGAATTGCCGATGCTCGGCGCGGTTCCGCACTGACTGGAAGGCGGTGATGCTGTGGCGTCGAGAGCAGGACGGACTGGCGGCTTAGGCTGGCTCAAGGTTCAGATGATACGGCTTCACAAGGCAGCCAGCTGGAACGTGCCATTCTCTGGTGATCTTGTAGATCATGTCCACAGTCAGTGCGCGCTTGCGATTGAGCACTTCGGAAGCGCGGGGCCGAGAACCAAATAGGTTGGCGAGATCAGCCTGGCTGCGCCCAGTAGCGTCCATGTGGGCGCGGATGAACTCGATAGGGTCGACCTCCGGCATGGGGAAGTGCTTGTCCTCGTAGTGCTCCACGAGGTCCACAAGGATATCAAGTTCGTCGCCGTCAGCGGTCCCGGGTTCAGCTCCCCAAAGGGCTTCAATCCGGCCAAGAGCAGCGCGGTGGTCTTCTTCGGTACGGATGGGGCGAATGCTCATATCCAATCCTTTCAGAACTGCGAAACCGTTAGGGCGTCGATGCGGTCATACTCGGCATGAGTGCCGACAAACTTGATAAATGCCACGCTGCGCCGGAAGTCGAACGCGCAGATCAGGCGGAAGTCACCACCGGCGATTTCGAAGCGGACACGTTCGGCATTCAGAACTTTGGCCTTGGAGAAAGAGGCCTGTACGTCGCTCGTCGTCGCCCATTCGGCAGCGGCGGTAACACGATACCAGTGATCCAGCGAAGCACGAGCTGCCGGGTGCGTGTTCCCGAAAGCTACGATGGTGTTTCTTGCGATGATCCGCATGTCTGGCCTTGTGTTCCCGTATTGGGAATATACGCCGGCGCGTGCGAGTTTCAAGTCAAATGTGACTGCCTAAGGTCTTATGCAGCTGAGTTCGGGATGGCCGATATAGAGGCCAAGCGGGCCTGAAAGGACAGAAACGGCAGCACAACAGGGCGGTTCCTCCGGGAGCCGCACAAGACGCATGGAGGAAGGCATGACGCAGAACTTTGCCGCCGACGTCCGCCGCATGACCGAGAAGGCCAAGGCCAATATGGAGTTCGTTTTCAAGGCCTCGGTGCAGGACGTGAGCGAGCTAATGACCCGCCGCCAGCCCAGCGTGAAGGACACCGGTGGCACTTTCCAGGAGGGTTACGTGCCCGTGGACGAGGGCGAGTTGATCAACAGCGTTGAGGTGAGCGTGAACGGCGCGATCACCGGGCAGGGGGGAAATGACGCGCCGCCGGACTTCGTTGCCTCGCTCGGCACGCTGCAGCTCGGCGGCGCGGCCGAGGTGGTGTTCACCGCGCCGCACGCCCGCCCGATGGAATACGGCTTCCGGACGCGCGACGACAACGGCGACGCAGATAGCCAATACGCCGGAGGCGATGTCGACGTTCCAGGGCGCTTCTTCGTCCGCAACGCGGTCCAAAACTGGGGCGTCATCGTCGACCAAAACGCTCGGCTCTTCGAGGACTGATCATGAGCATCACCGCGGGCCACCAGGCCCTGATCCGTCGGGTGGTCACGATGACCGACCCGCCCAACATCGTGCTGCCCAATGGCGAGGGCAAGGGCCTCCCGCGCTACGTCGTGCAGGCCGCCGGCGGCGCGCAGACCCCGGCAGACATGACCGGCAAGACCCGCGCTTTCCCAGAGATCGTCGTGCGCGTCGAGACCAAGGCTTGGCCCGCGGGTCAGTACTTCATCGAGAGTGACGCGCTTGTCGCCGCTCTCGTAGCCCGCTTCCCGCCGGGTGCGAAGTTCGACGGCGTGAAGATCGACCGCGCGCCTGATGTGCGGCCCTCGCTGCCGGTAACCGACGGCGTTCTTTCTATCCCGGTTGTGATCCGGGCCACCTTCATCTTCTGATCCCAAGGAGAAAGACCATGACCGAGTCCCATATCGGCGCAACGATCTTCATCAGCACCACGCTGCCCGCGACCAACGACGCGGCGGGCTACGAGGCTCTTACCTGGCTCGAGGTCAAAGGCCCCATTCAGGAGCCGCAGCTCGGCAAGACGGACGCGATGATCGACGTTCCCGACCTGACCACGGGCTTCACCACCGCAGTCAAAGGCGCAGGCACTGGGATGGATTCCCAAGCGCAGTTCCGCGACGTACCGAACGATGCGGGGCAGGCTGCTCTCATTGCCGCAGCACAGAGCTACCCCGGCAAAATCGCCGTGAAGATCGGCTACGGCACAGGGGTGGCCAACGCGCTGACGACCGGTGATCCGGTGACCTACTCGCAGGGCGTGGCGCACAGCTACCAGCGCAACCAAGGCAACACGACGAGCTATCGCGGCTTCCAGGTCGGGTTCCGGCAGAACGCGCCCGCCGTCGATGCGACCGAGCCGGCGTAAGGGGTAGATCATGGACCTGTCGAAACTTGACCTCCGCGCCGCCGTCACCGAAGGCGCTGAATTCGAACTCAAGCACCCCGGCACCGGGGAGGGGCTCGGCGTTTTCCCGATGGTGCAGGGCTACGACTCCGAGGAAGTGGAGACCGCCGAGCGTGAGCTTCGCCGCCGGGCGGGCCGGGCAAAGGACAAAGACGCGGCGGTGGCCGTTCTCGAACGCATGCGCCTCGTGCGCGCTCAGACCGCTCTCATCGGCCTTCGTGGTGGGTCGGGCGATACTGGAACCGTGGAGAAGCTGCGCGACCTGATGGCGAACCCCGGTTGGGTTTGGGTGATCGAGCAGATCGAAGCCTTCGCCGGAGACCGTTCGAGTTTTTTCGCGAGTGCCGAGACCAGCTGAACTTCTGGGCTCGCTGCCTCGGCTATCTGCACGCGCGCCCGAAGGGCTGGGAGCAGAACAGGATGCAGAAGAGCGGCGGGAAGGGCAGACTGCCCGAAGTCCATCCCGCCGCTTCTGACTATCTCGCGCTCTTCACGCGCGTGGGGCCGGCGCACTCAAGCGGTATGGGGCTGTCGCCGGTCCCATACTACGAAATCACCCTGGCAGCGCCTTGGGCGAACGAGGCCGAGCGGAACCTGATCCGGGACATGTCGGCGTCATACCTTGAGGGCACGAGCTTCGGGGAAGACCCGTTTGCCATGCATCCGATGTCACAGGCAGACGTAGGTGACTAGGAACTCGAACCCCTTGTCCGTCTGGTACAGCTGGTAGTGGGCTGTCTTATTGACAGAGGCGCACGCGTCTTCGGCTAGGGCATCTGCCAACGCCTGCGTCGGCTTTCTGATCCCGCCGACTTCCTGTTGCTGAGCCTGCACTTTCACAGTGAAGCCATTGAAATCAAGGATTGCCGCCTGCTGTGCCAGCGCGGGTGTCGCAAGAAGAGCCGCTGCAACTGCAAGTGCTCGCATGAAAAATCTCCGAGGTTAGAATGACAGATATCGCACGTCTCGGCATTTCGGCCGACAGCCGGGGAGTCGTCAAGGCGACGACGGACCTTGATCGCCTCGGAGACCAGGCTGTCGTTACCGGAAAAGAAATCGATGGAGTGACAAAGGCCACCAAGAGCTTCTCCACGATGTCGCCGCAGGCTCAGCACAACGCGAAGATGTTCGCATACCAGCTGAACCAGGTGGGGCAGCAGGGCGCCGTGACCGGCGATTACATGGGAGCTCTGTCGATTCAGGCGGCGGACATGCTGACGGTCTTCGGGCTTTGGGGCGTCTTGGCCGGTGGTGTCGTCGCGGTCATGGGGCCCATGGCGATGTCGCTTTTTGACTCGGCCGAGGCTGGCAAGGAACTGGAAGACCAACTCGACAATCTCACGGCGGCCACCAAACGCTACATCGACGCGAACGAGCAAACGAGCCAGAGCTTCATGCTTGGCGACGAGTATGGCGAGATGGCTGCGCAGGCTCGGGAGTTGTTCCAGATCGAACGCGAGATTGCCGAACTCCGCGCCAATGAGGCGATGCGGGCGGTTACTCGAACGGTAGCCAGCGAGCTTGGCGCGGGTGGGGCTCTCGGTCTGGACCCGGCGCAGATCAGGGACACGCGGGCGGCTGCGGCTGAGCTTCAGGCCGAGATCGACCGGCTCAGCGCGCAGACGATGGTTTCGGATGAGGCGTTCCGCCGGAACAATGATGCTATCGGTGAGATGCGGGACCAGTTGGCCAGCATGCGGGACGTGTCGCGAGGTATGGACGATCTCGCAGATAGCCTTGGCGTGACGGAGGAAGCTGCGCGCGAGATTGCGGCAAGGTTTGCCGAGTTCGATCAGGCGGAGGGGGCCCGTGCTCGGGCGTATGCGATGCGAGACCTTGTGGTCTTCATTGATGAAGCGTCCGCGAACCTTTCCAACGCCGAGGACGAGGGCAAGGCGCTCTACGATCAACTCTTCCAGGCGGCGCTTCAGGCCCTAGAGCTTTCGCGCACTGAGATTGCCCCGCCGATTTCCTATGCCGCAGATGAGGCGGCTCGCCTCGCGACCAATATGCAGAACTCGGCCGCTGCTTGGCAGGCGTATCGTGAGGCGCAAGACTTGGCCGCCATCGGCCCTGGCATGACCCGCGCCCCTCGCGGCGGCGGCCTCGACCTCTACGACGTAAGCCTGCAAGGCGACGGCCTCCTGCCGCCGCAGGCTGAGGGATGGAAGCCTCCGCGCAGCACCCGCACTGGCCGCTCCGGCACGAGCGCCGCCGACAAGGCCGCGCGCGAGGCGCAGCAGGCCGCGGACGCCTACGAGCGCCTGAAGCGCAGCCTCGACCCGCTGGCGGACGCCAATGCCGAATACGCGGACAACCAGCAGATCCTCAACGACGCGCTGAAGGCCGGCAAGATCACCGCCGTCGATTTCGCTGTCGGCATGGCGATGGTCGACGAGGCGCACCAGAAGGCGATTGCTGACCTCGACGGCAGCACCGACCGACTGCAAACCATGCAGGACGGCGTGGCGGGCTTCACCGACGCGCTCTTCGACAACAGCACCTCGATCTCGGACTGGGCCGCGAATGCGCTCATCGAGTTCGCCAAGGTGCAAGCCCAGTTCGGCATCCTGAAGGCTCTCGGGCTTTCGACTGAAGGCGTGGACCCGGGCAGCACCTTTGTCGGCTCAATTCTAGAAGGTCTTAGCGGAAAGCGCGCCATGGGCGGGCCAGTGAACGCCAACAGCGCGTATCTGATTGGCGAAAAGGGACCTGAGATTATGGTTCCGACCTCCTCCGGCGTTGTGGTTCCGAACCACCAGCTGGGCGGCGGCGGTAGCGACGTCCAAGTGAATATCAAGACGCCGCCGGGGACGACGGCGACGGCGCGCCGCAAATCAGGCGGCATTGATATCGAGGTGATGATGGAGCGGAAGTTCGAGGAGTTCATCGAAAGCGGCGGCGCCGATGGCGCTATGAACCGATCCTTCGGCCTTAGGGGCCGGCCACGGAGTTAATGAAATGCCTGCATGGCCTTCGGATTTACCTTTCTTCGAAAGCGCGGATGAAACCCGGACAGGGCCGCAAGGCGCGGTCATCCGGTCGCAAATGGATATGGGGCCGGATCAAGTGCGCAGGCGCACCAGCTCAGCCCCAAAGAGGCGCGCAGGCGTAATCCAGGCGATTACGGACGCGGAGCTCGTCGCCTTCGAGGCATTCTTCTCGAACGTGATCGGGGAGGGCGCGCTCAGCTTCACCGCGACCGATCCATTTGATGGCGTGACTAGGACTTTCCGCTTCGTCGGAAGTTACAGCGTCCAACGGGTCTGGCCTTACTTCGCCATCACCGCAGAATTGGAGATCCTGCCATGAGGCCGATCACGGACCGCCTGCTCAGTGAGCTCTACGCGGGCGAGAGCAGCGCAGTGCTGGTGCCCTTGGTGAAGCTAACGCATCCGGACTGGCCCGAGCCGGTCTGCCTGGTGCGGGACACCGAGCCTCTGACCCACGGCGGAGAAGAATACCTGCCGTTCCCGTTCCAGATCACGCTGCCGGATGACCGCGACAAGGGCTTCCCCGTGCTCAAATGGACCGCGTCGAACGTCTCGCGCGAGATCATCGGCCAGTTCCGGGCGATCACCGGCGAGGTGCTGGGCCGCGTGGTCTACGTGCTGACCTCGCATCCAGACGTCATCGAGGTTGGGCCGTTCGAGGTCGAGATCACCGGCATCGAATACGACGCGCTGACCATCAGCGGCGTGATGACAATCGAGCCGATCCTGCAAGAGCAGTTTGGCTATCTGGAAATGACCCCCGGTACGACGCCGGCGCTCTTCTGATCCATGTGGACCGATGCTTGGATCGGCCTGCCTTACGCGGTGCGGGGGCGGGGGCCGACCGCTTTTGACTGCCTCGGGCTCTTTATTGCCCTGCACCTCGCCCGGCGCGGGGTGGTGATCCCTGATCCCGCCTGCACGATGACCGAGGCGCTGCGGCGTGGCGCCGTGGATGAGCTTCGCCCGCGGTTCCGGCGGGTCGAGGATGCGGAGGAGGGCGATGCCCTGCTCTTCATGATGGCGGGGCGCCCGCTGCACCTGGGCTATGCCCTCAACACGACAGATATGCTCCACAC
>NZ_JAAGOV010000058.1:0-39783 GCF_010500785.1 Salipiger sp. PrR003 | reverse complement strand
CTCGTATTGCTCGCGGATGTCGAGCGGGTTGGCGCGCAGCGAGTTCTCCATCCCGCGCTTGGCATCCTCGACCCAGCCCTCGATCTCGGAGGGCGTCAGGTCAAAGGACCGGCTCGCCTCCGACACGGTTGTCTTGCCCTGCATGATCTCGATCACCAGAGCCGTCTTCCGCTTCGCCGTCCAACGCTTGATGCTGTCGTCCATCGTCATACTCATTGCTACGTTCTCCCTTGTAGCATGAGCAGGTTTTCACTGGGGCGACAAAAGAAACCCACGCCAGAACAGCATGGCCAATAACGGTCGTTTTTGGCACGCGACCGGATGCTGCCAAGATCGCAAGAAAATATTGTGCCACAAACCCTTGGCGAAAAGCGTTTTGCTTCTGTCACGTTTTAGGCCATTTCCCGAAAGCCGACATTCGGACGACGCGTAGCATTCGACACCTTGGGCTCGGTGGAGCAGATCGCTGCACTCTGCCTGAACGGCAGCTTTCGGGAAATGGAGACAGTGGAGCTAGGTCCGCTAGCTGCGCTTCGCGGTTATTTACGCGATGCGCAGCGAAGGTCGGCTCTCCGCCCCTTCGAGCCAAGGCAGATCATCATGCAGCGCCGGACGTGAGCGGTGACTATGCCCCCTTGAAGCTGACCATTCGCTCCCAAGAGCGATGACGCTTCGTGTATTCGTAGCTGGTGTTGAGCCCAGCACCCCAGGAAGCCCCTTGGCGGCGTCACTCAGGTCTGATCTCCCGCTGATGGCGAGCAAGAAGGGAGACCAGTCTTCGGCCGGAAATCACCTTCTGGCGCTTGAGGTGGATGAGGCCCCGTTCGACCGGGTCGAGGTCAACGTCGTTTCCACAGACGCGAGCAAGGGTATCGGCGTAGATATCTGTTGCTGTGACGGGCACCTGACAATTTCTCCGCCTCTGATATCGGCTGAGGATCGTAGCGACAGCTTGCGTCGACTTAATGGTCATCATCGGAGTTCCCACCGCTTCTAAGCGACCTCGTGTCCAGGGTCTCACCATCGCAAGCCAGCCACACTGCGCCATGCTCAGGCTCATATACAGAGGGCACAACGGCCCTCCCCCGGATCTGCGGCTTCATGCCACGAACCGCACATCCCCCTCATACGCGAAAGGCGCCGGAGCATCAGCCCCAGCGCCTCTATCACCGTCTTTCAGAGAGCAGCCCAGGGACACAAGGCGGTACGTTTCGCCCTTGACACCCCTTGCGCAGACTTATGCTTCCGTTTGCGCATTCATCTGCTTTCTCTGACTTCTTTGACCCCTCAGCTCCTCAGCCGCACTTCGAGTGACCGCAGCTCGAGCAGGTCATGCAGCCTTCGACCATCATCATCGAGAACTGGCCGCAGGACGGGCAGGCCTTGCCTCGGGGTGCATCGAGGCCCACGACCTTCGCCGTCGGGTCGGCCTTCAGCCCCTTGCCCTCGCCCTCGAGGAAGCCGGTGGCGACGAGGTGCTTCTCGATCACCCCGCCGATCGCCGCGAGGATCGAGGGGATGTACTTGCCCTGCACCCAGGCGCCGCCACGCGGATCAAAGACCGCCTTGAGCTCCTCAACCACGAAGGAGACGTCGCCGCCGCGGCGGAAGACCGCCGAGATCATCCGCGTCAGCGCCACGGTCCAGGCGTAGTGTTCCATGTTCTTGGAATTGATGAAGACCTCGAACGGACGGCGGTGACCCCCGACGATGATATCGTTGATCGTGAGGTAGATGGCGTGCTCGCTGTCGGGCCACTTGAGCTTGTAGGTGTGCCCCTCGAGCGACTGCGGCCGGTCGAGCGGCTCGGACATATAGACCACCTCGGCGCCGCCACCTTCGCTCTCGGTGACCACGGCGGGCGTCTCTGCCGGGGTCTTCTCGGTCTTTTCCGAGACCGACAGGACCGAGCCGGTCACGTCGTTCGGGCGGTAGGTGGTGCAGCCCTTGCAGCCGGTCTCGTAGGCTTCCATGTAGACGTCCTTGAAGCCCTCGAAGGAAATGTCCTCCGGGCAGTTGATCGTCTTGGAAATCGAGCTGTCGATCCATTTCTGCGCCGCCGCCTGCATGCGCACATGCTCGAGCGGGGCCAGGGTCTGCGCGTTGACGAAATAGTCCGGCAGCTCGGCATCGCCGAACTTGTCGCGCCACATCTGCACGGCGTAATCGACCACCTCTTCCTCGGTGCGGGTGCCGTCTTTCTGCAGCACCTTGCGGGTGTAGGCATAGGCAAACACCGGCTCGATGCCCGAGGACACGTTGCCCGCGTAGAGCGAGATGGTGCCGGTGGGCGCGATCGAGGTCAGCAGCGCGTTGCGGATGCCATGGGTGCGGATCACCTCGCGCACGTCGTCATCCATCTGCAGCATGTTGCCCGAGGCAAGGAACTTTTCGGCGTCGAAGAGCGGGAAGGCGCCCTTTTCCTTGGCCAGTTCGACCGAAGCCAGATACGACGCACGCGCGATGCGCTTCAGCCAGCTCTCCGTCTGCGCGGCGGCCTCTTCCGTGCCGTAGCGCAGCCCCATCATCAGCAGCGCGTCGGCAAGCCCGGTGACGCCAAGGCCGATGCGGCGCTTGTTGCGGGCTTCCTCGGCCTGCTGCGGCAGCGGGAAGTTCGAGGCGTCGACGACGTTGTCCATCATCCGCACCGCCAGCGCGACCAGCTCGTCGAGCTTGGACTCGGGGATCTCCGCGCCGGGTTCAAAAGGCGTGTCCACCAGCCGCGCAAGGTTGATCGAGCCCAGCAGGCAGGCGCCATAGGGCGGCAGCGGCTGCTCGCCGCAGGGGTTGGTTGCGGCGATCTGCTCGATGTAGCTGAGGTTGTTCGCCTTGTTGATGCGATCGATGAAGATCACCCCCGGCTCGGCATAATCGTAGGTGGCCTTCATGATCTTGTTCCACAGGTCGCGCGCCTTGACCGTGTGGTAGACCTTGCCGTCGAACTGCAGGTCCCACGATCCGTCCGCCTTCACCGCTTCCATGAACGGGTCAGTGACCAGCACGGAAAGGTTGAACATGCGCAGCCGCGCGCTGTCGGCCTTGGCCGAGATGAACTGCTCCACGTCCGGGTGGTCGCAGCGCATGGTCGCCATCATAGCACCGCGCCGCGAGCCCGCCGACATGATCGTGCGGCACATTGCGTCCCAGACATCCATGAACGACAGCGGACCCGAGGCATCGGCGGCAACCCCCGCCACATGCGCGCCCTTGGGACGGATGGTCGAGAAGTCATAACCGATCCCCCCGCCCTGCTGCATGGTCAGCGCGGCCTCCTTGAGCATGTCGAAGATGCCGGACATGCTGTCGGGAATGGTGCCCATGACAAAGCAGTTGAACAAGGTGACCGAGCGCGCGGTGCCGGCGCCGGCGGTGATCCGGCCGGCGGGCAGGTACTGGAAGTCCTCGAGCGCGCCGTAGAACTTCTCTTCCCAGGCGTCCGCATCCGTCTCGACCGACGCGAGCGCGCGCGCGATGCGGCGCCAGCTGTCCTCGACGCTCTGGTCGATCGGGGTGCCGTCCGCCTCCTTGAAGCGGTATTTCATGTCCCAGATCTGTTCGGCGATGGGGGCGGCAAAGCGAGTCATGGCAGCAGACTTCCTTGTTGGCTCGTCAATTCGAGGGCGCGGCAGCAGCGCAGCGCAGCGGGTGGCAGGGCGGTGTGCCTACTCGCGACCGCCGCCCGATGCAAGAACGCGCGGTACGTAAGGGTACACGTTTTTCCGCGATCAGCCTACCACTGCTTGAAGCCGCTGTCGCAAAGACTACAATATCTGTCTCATCCTGTTGAGGACTCTGTGGAGCATTCCGTGGATAAGTTCACCCATCTGATCAAGCTCAGCGTCGGCACCGAAAGCGTCAAGACGCTGGCCGCCTGGCAATCTGGACGCGCTGCGCAGACCGCCGACCGCCTGCCCTGCCACATCACCCGCATGTGGCCGAAGCGCGAGGCAGAATTGCTCAACGGCGGCTCGATCTACTGGGTTTTCAAGGGGCTGATCCAATGCCGCCAGCGCGTGCTGCGGCTCGACGAGGTCACCGGACACGACGGCACGCGGCATTGCGCGCTGGTGCTCGACCCCGAGATTCACCGCGTCGCCACCAGCCCGCGCCGCCCCTTCCAGGGCTGGCGCTATCTCGATCCCAAGGACGCACCGCCCGATCTTTCGGCCGCCCGCGAGGACGATGACGAGCTGCCGCCCGAAATGGCTGGCGCCCTGGCCGAGATCGGCGTTCTCTAGCCTCCGCACCCCCTCCCCGCTCAGCCGCGCAGCCGCAGCGCGTACCACAGGTACGCGGGCACCTCCCGCAGCCCCACCTTCACCCGGTTTGCCGAAAGCGGCACGCGGGGCGAGTCGCTGCTGAGCGGCCCCAGCGCCGCCAGCCCCAGCCGCCGCGCCGCCAGCCGGGCGCGGGGCGCGTGGAACCCGTCGGTGACGATCACCACGCTTCCCGCCCCAACCTCCCGCAGCAGCGGCAGCGAGAACCGAAGGTTCTCCTCGGTGCTGGTTGAGCGCTCTTCCAACATCAGCACCGCCTCCGGCACGCCGGCCTCGCGGCAGAGCCGGGCGATCACCGCCGCCTCCGAGGGGGCGTGCCGCCCGACACCGCCCGAGGCGAGGATCGCAGACACCTCCCCCGACCGCCAGAGCCCCGCCGCATGAAGCGCCCGGCGCTCCAACGTCGGCGAGGCGCGCCCTCCGGCCCAGACCGCCGCGCCCAGCACCAGCGCCACCCGTTCCCCGCGCATTGCCCGCCCCTATTCTCTTCCCAAATTCGCAAATCCGGCGACGCCGCTCGCCTGCGCCGCCCGAAGCGAAGCACGCCCCGCGCCAAAAGAAAACGCCGCCGGGACATCCCGGCGGCGTTCCTCTCACCCGGCGATGCGGATCAGTTCGGGATCTCGGCGGTCAGCCCTTCGACGTAGAAGTCCATGCCAGCCAGCGTGCCGTCGTCGGCCACTTCGCCCTCGGCGAGCCAGGCCGAGCCGTCCTGCTTGTTGATCGGTCCGGTGAACGGATGGTAAGCGCCCGAGGAGATGTCGTCCTTCATCTTCAGCACGGTGGCCTTCACGTCCTCCGGCACCGGGCCGGTGATCTCGCCGATGCCGACCATGCCGTCACCGATGCCCTGCCAGACGTTCTGGCTCTCCCATGTGCCATCGATGATCGCCTGGACGCGGTCGATGTAATAGGGCGCCCATTCGTCGATGATCGAGCTGAGGCGCGGCTCGGGCGCATAGTCGTACATGTCGCCCGCCTGGCCGAAGCCGAAGCCGCCGGCCTTTTCCAGCACCGACAGCGGCGCGGTGCTATCGGTATGCGCCAGCACCACGTCGACGCCCTGGTCGAGCAGCGCCTGGGTCGCGTCAGCTTCCTTGGCCGGGTCGAACCATGTCGACAGCCAGACCACCGACATCTCGACGTCGGGGTTGGCCTTCTTGGCGTGCAGGTAGGACGAGTTGATGCCCCGGATCACTTCCGGGATCGGGAAGGAGCCGATGTAGCCGATCTTGTTCGACTTGGTCATCGCGCCGGCAAGGTAGCCGGTGATCGCGCGGCCCTCGTAGAAGCGCGCCGAATAGGCCGAGACGTTGTCGGCGGTCTTGTAGCCGGTCGCGTGCTCGAACTTCACGTCCGGGAACTTCGCCGCGACGTTGATCGTCGGGTCCATGTAGCCAAAGGAGGTCGTGAAGATCAGATCGGCGCCCGAGAGCGCCATCTGGGTCAGCACGCGCTCGGCGTCGGCCCCCTCGGGCACGCTCTCCTGCTCGATCATCTCGATGGAGTCGCCGAAGTGCTCCTTCATCTTCACCGCGGCCTCGTGATGGTGCTGCGACCAGCCGCCGTCGTTCACAGGGCCGACATAGACGAAGCCGATCTTCGGCACGTCCTGCGCGAAGGCCGGCGCGGCGGCAAGGGCGAGGCCGACGGCGGCCGAGGCGAGAAGCGTTCTGCGTTTCATTGTGGTTGGACTCCCTGTCTTCAACATTGTCCGGGTCCCCGGATTGGGTCTATGCCCCGCTCAGGCGGAGGCGTGGAAAGAGCGGCCCAGCGATCCGGGCGCGCCATGCACCCCGCGGGCCGAGATGATCACCAGCACGAGGATGGTGATCAGGTAAGGCGACATCGACAGCAGCTCGACGGGCACCTTGGCCCCCGCCGCCTGCAGGTTCAGCTGCAGCACGGTGACGCCGCCGAAGAGATAGGCGCCGATCAGCACGCCAAACGCGCGCCAGCTGGCGAAGACGACGATGGCCAGCGCGATCCAGCCCGCCCCCGCGGTCATCCCCTCGGTCCATTGCGGCACCCGCACGAGGCTGACGTATGCCCCGCCGAGCCCGGCGCAGGCCCCGCCAAAGAAGATCGCCGCCATACGCACCCGCACCACCTTGTAACCGAGCGCGTGCGCGCTCTCGTGGTCCTCGCCCACCGCCCGCAGGATCAGCCCGGCGCGGGTATACTTGAGAAAGCCCCAGACAGCCGCGACCAGCAGGAGGCTCACGTAGACCATGAAGTCATGGCGGAAGAACATCGGGCCGATCCCCGGGATCTCGGCGAGCCCGGGGATCCACAGCTTGCCCATGCCCGGTGCGCGCACGCCCTCGAAGCCCGCCCCGACCAGCGCCGACAGCCCCAGGCCCACCAGCGTCAGGCCAAGCCCCGTCGCCACCTGGTTCGACAGCAGCACCTGAGTCAGAAAGCCGAAACTCAGCGAGAGCACCGCCGATGCGAGCGCCGCCGCCAGGAACCCGACAACCGGCGAGCCGGTGCTCACCGCAGCCGCGAAGCCGACCACCGCGCCGGTGATCATCATGCCCTCGACCCCGAGGTTCAGCACCCCGGCCTTTTCCACCACCATCTCGCCGATGGCCGCCAGCAGGATCGGCGTCGCCGAGACCATGATCGAGGCGACAAGAAGTACGGGATCCATCAGGCCAGCTCCCTCTTGGCAAAGCGGATGCGGTAATTGGTGAAGACGTCGGTGGCCAGCAGGAAGAACAGCAGCATCCCCTGGAACAGCTGGATCGACGCCCCCGGCAGGCCGAGCATCAGCTGCGCCAACTCGCCGCCGATATAGGTCAGCGCCATCAGAAGCCCCGCCAGCAGGATGCCCACCGGGTGCAGCCGCCCGAGAAAGGCGACGATGATCGCGGTGAAGCCATACCCTGAGTTGAAGTCGATGGTGATCTGCCCCGCCGGGCCGGTGACCTCGAAGAGCCCCGCCATGCCCGCCAGCGCGCCCGAGATGCCAAGACAGAGAAAGACGATCCGCGCCGGGCTCACCCCCGAGAAACGCGCCGCCCGCGGCGCCTCGCCGGTGAGCCGGATGTTGAAGCCCTGGATGTGCCGCGCCATCAGCACGTAGGCACCGATCACCGCGATGAAGGCCGCGACCACGCCCCAATGCATGCCGGTGCCGGCGATCAGCTCGTCATTGTGGACCGCCGGCCATTGCTTGAAGTTGCGCGAGCCGGGAAAGCCCATGCCTTCGGGGCTGCGCAGCCAGCTCGCCGAGGCCGAGGCGAGGATGTTCTCGGCCACATAGACCAGCATCAGCGACACGAGGATCTCGTTGGTCCCGAGCTTGGTCTTGAGCACCGCCGGGATCATCGCCCAGGCCCAGCCACCAAGCGCGCCCGCGACCACCATCAGCGGGAAAAGCAGCACGCTTTCGGACGGATAGAAGGCCAGCCCCACGGCCGCGCCGGTCACGGCGCCCATGATGTACTGCCCCTCGGCGCCGATGTTCCAGATCCCCGCCTTGAAGCCGATCGAGAGGCCAATGGCGATGAGGATCAGCGGCCCCGCCTTCACCAGCAGCTGCGGCCGCGAGTAGCCGGCGAACTGCGGGTGGAACAGCGGGTCCCAGAAGATCGTGCGGATCGCCTCCAGCGGCGGCTTGCCGAGCAGCGCGAACATGATGCCGCCCACCACCATGGTCAGCACCACGGCCAGAAGCGGCGTCACGATGGTCCAGAGCCGCGACGGCTGCGGACGTTTCTCGAGGCGGATCATTGCGGGCCTCCCACCGGCGCCGCGCAGCTTGCACCGACGCACCGTGCGTATTTGAAAAGAGACGAAGCGCTGGTGAGGAAGAGGCCTACGGGCTTCTTCTCTTCACAAGTGCGCAATTCCGTCGCCAGCCAGGCGGCGCAGCGCCGGGGGTCAGCCATCGACATGGGCCACCTCCATATCATGCGCCCCGCCCATCATCAGGCCGATCTTCTCGATGTCGAGCTCGGCGACGGCGCGGGCGGGCGAGAGCCGCCCCTCGTTGAGCGCCGCGAAGCGGTCCGAGATCTCCATCAACTCGTCGAGATCCTGGCTGATGACGATGATCGCCGCGCCCTTGGCGGCCAGATCGAGCAGCGCCTGGCGGATCGCGGCGGCGGCAGCGGCGTCGACGCCCCAGGTCGGCTGGTTGACGATGAAGACGTCGGGGTTTTGCAGGATTTCCCGCCCGACGACGAACTTCTGCAGGTTGCCGCCCGAAAGCGCCCGCGCCGCGGTGCCCGGCCCGGGGGTGCGCACGTCGAAGCGCTCGATGACCTTCTCGGCGAAGCTCTTTGACTTGCCCCAGTCGATGAAGCCGCCCTGCACCAGCCCCTCGCGGCGCGCGCCAGTCAGCACGGCGTTCTCGGTCAGGCTCATGTTGGGCGCCGCGGCATGGCCGAGCCGTTCCTCGGGCCCCGACAGCAGACCGGCGTCGCGGCGCGCGACAGGGCCGAGGCGGCTCACGTCCTGCCCCTTGAAGAAGACCGTGCCCGCCGGCGCCAGCCGCTCGCCGGAAAGCGCCATCAAGAGCTCGTCCTGGCCGTTGCCGGCAACCCCGCCGATGCCCAGCACCTCACCGGCGCGAACCTCGAGCGAGACCTCGCGCAGCGGCGTGCCGAAGGCGCCCGGCGCGGGCAGCGAAAGCCCCTCGGTGCGCAGCAGCACCTCGCCCTTCTCGCCCGCCCGTGCCTCGGGGGCGTTGAAGCTCGAGCCGACCATCAGCTCGGCCATCTGCCGGGCGGTGACTTCGCGCGGGGTGCAGGTGCCGACGTTCTTGCCGAGCCGCAGGATCGTCGCCTCGTCGCAAAGCGCGCGGATCTCCTCGAGCTTGTGCGAGATGTACAGGATCGAGGTGCCCTCGGCGCGCAGCTTGTTCAGCGTCTGGAAGAGGATCTCCACCTCCTGCGGGGTCAGAACCGAGGTCGGCTCGTCCATGATCAGCAGGCGCGGGTTCTGCAGCAGACAGCGGATGATCTCGACGCGCTGGCGCTCGCCCGCCGAGAGCGTGCCGACGGTGCGCGTGGGATCGAGCGGCAGCCCATAGGTTTCCGAGACCTCGCGGATCTGCCGCGCAAGGTCGCGCGGCTTCGGCGGGTTCTCCATGCCGAGCGCCACGTTCTCGGCCACGTCCAGCGCCTCGAAGAGCGAGAAGTGCTGGAACACCATGGCCACGCCCGAACGGCGCGCGTCTGACGGCTTGCCGGGCGCATAGACCGCGCCATCGAGCACCATCTCGCCCGCGTCGGGCTTCACCAGCCCGAAGATCATCTTCACCAGCGTCGATTTGCCTGCGCCGTTCTCGCCGAGCAGCGCATGGATCTCGCCCTTGCCGATGTCGAAGGAGACATCGTCATTGGCCACGACGCCGGGGTAGGCCTTGGTCAGGCCCCGGATGCTGAGGAGTGTAGCCACGCCGTCCCGTCCCCTTTTTTCTGCCCCAATAGCTGTCCGGCCACGCCGATGGCAATCGCCTGCGGGTGACGCCCGTATGTTTTTTGACCAATAGGACAAGAAATGCGAGCTATTTGGGCATCTGCATGACCCAACGTCCTGAGCCGACTGCGGAAACGCGCCCATTTGGTCTCCGACCCGATCAGCCCGGCGAAGGCAAACCCATGGGTCAGCAGCGCATGGCAGAGCGCGAGGTCGATCTCGTGGCTGTAGGTGAGGATGAGATGCTCGGCCTCTTGCGGCGCATGGCGCACCGCGCGTGCCGGATCGGCGGCGGGCAGCAGGGTGACGCCCATCGGCACCGCCTCGGGGAAGCGCTCGAGGGCGGTGTCGATCCAGGTGATCGCCAGCTCTGGGAGTGGCGCCATGACCTGTACCATGGCCCGGCCGACATGGCCCGCGCCCCAGATCCAAAGCTGCCGGGCGGGCCGCGCCAACGGCTCGACCATCCAGCCCTGCACAAGCTGCGGCTCGGGCGCGCGACCCTGCGCGCGGGCGCGATCGATCAGCCGTTGCACCGCGAGCGGGCGCTCGCCCTGCCCGCGCGCAACGATCTCCTGCCCCTCCAGCGCCGCGACGCCAGCGGCGTCGAACACCTCGGTCCAGAGCACCACGGCACCGCCGCAGCATTGACCCAGCCCCGGCCCCAGCGGATGGCGGGTGAGCCCCGGGCCGCGCAGCGCCTGCTCCGCAGCCATGAGTTCCAGCGCGCCGCCGCCGATGGTGCCGCTCTGGCGCAGCTTGTCGGCCTCGTCCCAGACCAGCATGGCGCAACCGACCTCGCGCGGGGCCGAGCCCGAGACCTCGGCGATCACCACGCGGGCGACACGCCCATGCGCGGCGACAGCAGCCTTCAGCCCGGCAAGGTCAAACCCCATGGCGCAGCCTCCGTACTGCGGCCAGCAGGTTCTCCGGCGTCGCCGGGGCGATCAGGTCGGGATAGTCGTCGCCGCAGGAGGCCACCGCGTCCGACAGCGCGAGGAAGGCCGAGATGCCCAGCATGAAGGGCGGCTCGCCGACGGCCTTGGAGCGATAGATGGTCTCCTCGAGGTTGCGACCGTCCCAGAGCGCGACGTTGAACACCTCGGGCCGGTCCGAGCAGGCGGGGATCTTGTAGGTCGAGGGCGCATGGGTGCGCAGCGCGCCCTTGTCGTCCCAGACCAGTTCCTCGGTGGTCAGCCAGCCCGCGCCCTGCACGTAGCCGCCCTCGATCTGCCCGATGTCCAGCGCCGGGTTCAGCGAGGCCCCGCAGTCGTGCAGGATGTCGGCGCGCAGGATGCGGTTCTCGCCGGTCAGCGTGTCGAGCACCACCTCGGTCACCGCCACGCCATAGGCGAAGTAAAAGAACGGCCGCCCCTGCCCCCGGATGCGGTCCCAGTCGACCTTGGGCGTCTTGTAATAGCCCGTCGACGACAGCGACACGCGCCCCTGGTAGCAGAGCACCGCCGCCTCCTCGAAGGCAATGTCGGTGCCGCCGACATGCACCCTGCCGCCCTCGAAGCGGACGTTCCCGGGCAGGTCCTGGTGCAGCTCGGCCAAATGCGCGGCCATGCGGTCGCGGATCGTGTCACAGGCCGCCTTCACCGCCATGCCGTTGAGGTCCGAGCCCGAAGAGGCCGCCGTCGCCGAGGTGTTGGGCACCTTGCCGGTGTCGGTGGCGGTGATCTTCACCATCTCGAGCGGCACGCCGAAGCGCGCGGCGGCCACCTGCGCCACCTTCTGGAAGAGGCCCTGCCCCATCTCGGTACCGCCATGGTTGAGCTGGATCGAACCGTCCTGGTAGACGTGCACCAGCGCCCCGGCCTGGTTGAGATGGGTCAGCGTGAAGGAGATGCCGAACTTCACCGGCGAGATGGCAAGCCCTTTCTTGAGCGCCGGGTTCCTCTCGTTCCACGCATCCACCGCCTTGCGCCGCGCCGCGTAGTCGCTGGTCTCTGCCAGCTTCGCGGTCATCGCGCCGAGGATGAAATCCTCGACCGGCTGGCCATAGTGGGTCATCTGCGGTGCGTCCGGGACAGGCGGCGCCGAGGGCGCGGCCGGCGCGTCGCCTGCGCCGGCGAGCGCCCCGCGCGAGGCAAGATCGTCGCTGTCGTCATGCGCCAGCGGCTCTGTCCCCGCGGGGACACCCTTGGCCGACGTCCCCGCGGGGACGCTCTCCTCTGCCGTCCCCGCGGGGACAGTTTCCGCTGCCGCCCCTGCGGGGGCGAGGTCGGCATAATAGTTGCGGCGGCGCAGCTCCAGCGGGTCGATCTTCAAGTGGTGGGCAACGTGATCGATCACCCGTTCGATGCCGAAGAGCCCCTGCGGACCGCCGAAGCCGCGGTAGGCGGTGGCGCTTTGCATGTTGGTCTTCAGCCGGTGGCTCTCGACCCGCAGCGACGGGATGTCATAGGCGTTGTCGGCATGCAGCATGGCGCGGTCGGCCACGGCGAGCGAAAGGTCCTGTGCCCAACCGCAGCGTGTGTACTGTCGGAAGTCTACCGCCTGCAGGCGACCCGTCTCGTCGAAGCCGACGGTGTAGTCGATCCGGAAGTCGTGCCGCTTGCCGGTGATCATCATGTCGTCGTCGCGGTCGTAGCGCATTTTCGCCGGACGCCCGGTTTCCGACGCCGCGACGGCGCAGGCAATGGCCAGCGCATTGCCCTGGCTCTCCTTGCCGCCGAAGCCGCCGCCCATGCGCCGGGTCTCGACCCGCACGGCATGCATCGGCAGGTGCAGCGCATGGGCGACCTTGTGCTGGATCTCGGTGGGGTGCTGGGTGGAGCTGGCGACCACCAGATCACCGTTCTCCTGCGGCATCACCAGCGCCGCCTGCCCCTCGAGGTAGAAATGCTCCTGCCCGCCCATTTCGAGCGAGCCTTCAAGCGTGATCGGCGCGGCTTTCAGCGCTTCGGCAGCATCGCCCTTTTCCCATATGCGCGGGCCCTCCTCGAAGCGACTGTCCGCCGCCAGCGCTTGCTCGATGGTGAGGATCGGCTCGTGCTGCTCGTAGGTGATCCTAGCCAGCCGCGCCGCCTTGCGCGCGGCGAGGTGGCTGGTTGCGGCAACGAGGAAGATCTGCTGCCCGAGGTAGTGGATGGTCCCGTCCGAAAGCAGCGGTTCGTCGTGCAGCGAGGCCGAGCAGTCGCAGTCCGAGGGCAGGTCCTTGGCCTCCCAGACCTTCACCACGCCAGGGGCGGCGCGGACGGCGCCGAGGTCGATCTCGGTGATCCTGCCCGCCGCAATGGTCGAGAGGCCAAAGGCGAGATGCAGGCAGTCCGCCGGCACCGGGATGTCGTCGATGTAGCGGGCCTTGCCCGAGACATGCAGCGGGGCCGCGTCATGCGGCAGCGGTTTGGAGACGCTCATGCCCGCACCCCGCGCACATCGGTGGCCACGCCGAGATCGGCGATCAGGTAGCGGATCAGCATGTTGCGCGCGGCCTCCAGCCGGTAGCCGGCGCTGGCGCGCATGTCGCTCATCGGTTGATAGTCCGCGTCGAACTCCCTCGACGCCGCCATCACCGTGTCCTCGGTCCAGGGCTTGCCGATCAGCGCCTGCTCAACATGGGGCGCGCGCTTGGGTGTTCCGGCCATGCCGCCAAAGGCGATGCGGGCCTCGGCCACCCTGTCGCTCTCGACCTCGATCCAGAAGGCGCCGCAGGCGGCCGAGATGTCCTGATCGAAGCGCTTGGAGAGCTTGTAAACCCGGAGCCGGTCCGCCTTGCGCGGGATCGTCACCGCCTCGACGAACTCGCCGGGCTGGCGGTCCTGCTTGCCGTAGTCGAGGAAGAAGTCCTCGATCGGCATGTCGCGCCGCGTGCCTCCCTTGCGCAGGTGTAGCGTCGCGCCGAGCGCGATGAGCGCGGGCGGGTTGTCCCCGATGGGCGAGCCATTGGCGATATTACCGCCGATCGTCGCCGCCGCACGCACCTGCGCCGAGCCGTAGCGGCGCAGCATTTCGGCATAGCTGGGATAGTGGTCCTTCATCAGCGTGAGGACGCGGTCCATGGTGACCCCCGCGCCGATGCGGATCGCCTCCTGCGAGACGTCAATCTGCTGCAGGTCGGCGCAGCGATGGAGGAAGATCACCTTGTCCAGCTCGCGCAGTTGCTTGGTGACCCAGAGGCCGACGTCGGTGGCGCCCGCGACCAGCGTGGCGTCGGGGGTGGCCTCGTAAAGGCGCGCCAGCGCGTCGGCGGTTTCGGGCGCGGTCTCGGGAGCCGCCGCCAGAGGGGCGCTGTCCGCCAGCAGATTTCCTTCGGCGCTCATCCACTCGGGCACGGGCGCGCTTGCCGCGGCCTCGGCGGCGCGGACGATGGGCGCGTAGCCGGTGCAGCGGCAGAGGTTGCCCGCCAGCGCGTCGTCATGGCCGGTGTCGCCATTGAGATGCGCCGTGGCCATCGACACCACGAATCCGGGCGTGCAGAAGCCGCATTGCGAGCCGTGGTGATCGACCATTGCCTGCTGCACCGGGTGCGCCGTGCCGTCGGGGCCGGCGATGCCCTCGACCGTGCGCAGCGCCTTGCCTTGCAGCTGCGGCAGGAAGAGGATGCAGGCGTTGACCGCCCGGCTGCCGCGCGCATCGGTGACCATCACCGTGCAGGCGCCGCAGTCGCCCTCGTTGCAGCCCTCCTTGGTGCCCCGAAGCCCGCGCTCCTCGCGCAGCCAGTCGAGCGCCGTGCGCGTGGGAGACACGTCGCGCAGCACCACGCTTTCCCCGTTCAGAAGAAAGGAGATGTCCATTTTGATGACCCGCCGCCTTACCATTGATCATATCCCCGGTGCGCGCCCTCGATGCGGCGTAGAAGGCGCGCGGATTCTTGTCTCTTTGCCCTAACGCTAGGCGGCGGCTTTCCGGCTTGGCAAGAAAAATCTGCCCGTTTGGCAGGCAGACGCCACGACAGAGGCGCAAATTTGCGCATGACCGCGCGGGGTTGCCGCCCTGCGGCGATCAGCCCCCGGCAAGGAACTCCGCCAGCATCCGGCTCGCCGGGGCGTGGTTGAGGATGGTGTTGTGATCCCCCTCCTCGAAGACCTCGAGCCGCGCGCCGGGCATCGCCTCTGCCAGCGCACAAGCACCCGCGACGGGGGCCGCGTAGTCGTGCCGCGCGTGGACCACCAGCGTCTCGCCGCGCCGGGCCATGGCTGGCGGCCGCCAGTCGGTTCCGGGATCATAGGGTGCGCAGAGCCGCGCCACCCCCGCTTCGAACTGCCCTAGCGCCGCGCCCTCCAGTCCGTATTGCATACCGCCCAGCCGGATCAGCGCCGGCAGATCGACCGGTGTCGAGATCAGGGCGGCACGCGGGCAGGCGAGCCCCTCGCCCAGCGCGAAGAGCAGGCTGCGCGCGCCGACGCAATGGGCCCCGACGGCATCATAGGGACCGTGCTCGTCGAGGCAGAGGCGGATCGCGGGAACGATATCGGCAAGGCTGCAGAGCGTGCGGGCCGGGTGCAGGTGGCCCGGCAGGATCAGCAGGTCCACCGCTGCCCCGGCCCGGCGCAAGTCGCGCACCAGCCGGGAGAATTGCCGAACGTGACCGTCGTGACCGGGCACGAGCAACACGCGCGGTGCCCCGGCGCGCGGGGCCGCGTGCCGCAACAGGGCAGCCTCGGCGCCGAGCGGGACCAGTTCCGCCCCGTGGCGCGCGACATGGGCCGTGTCGAGATGCGAGGCGGGGCTGAGGTAGCGACGCGCAAGCAGCCGGCCGGTCAGCCTCGGTGCCAGCGCTGCGGCAAGATGCAGGGCCCGGCGACGGGTCGATAGGGCGCCCCGGGGCGCGAGACGCTCCTGTGCCCCGCCCGTATACCCTTCGCTCCGCCGTTCCATGCCGATCTTTCGCTCACTCGTACCGCGCTCCCGCCTTCAGGATTGCGCCATCAACGGCGCCGCGACAATTCACTTTCTCCGGGAATTTGCCTTGCTTTCTAAATGAGGTAAGCCTGCATCACCCTGGGCGCGCGCGCCGCCACGCGGGGGCTTTCGCCGCCCGCCGCCGCGCAATACTCTAAGCGCCATGAGCGATCCCCGATTCATCCACCTCCGCGTCCATACCGAATATTCCCTGCTCGAAGGCGCCGTGCGGCTGAAGAAGCTGCCCGGGCTCTGCGAGGCCATGGAGATGCCCGCCGTGGCGGTGACGGACACCAACAACCTCTTTGCCGCGCTGGAGTTCTCTGTGACCGCCAGCGGCGCGGGCGTGCAGCCGATCATCGGCTGCCAGGTCGATCTGCTCTACTTCGAGCCGGTGCCGGGAGAAAAGCCGAAGGCCCCCGCCCCCATCGTGCTCCTGGCGCAGAACGAGCAGGGCTACGAGAACCTGATGAAGCTCAACTCCTGCCTCTACCTGCGTGGTGACGGGCAGGAGCCGCATGTGACGCTGGACGATCTGCAGACCTATGGCGAAGGGCTGATCTGCCTTTCGGGCGGTCCCGACGGCCCCATCGGGCGGCACCTGCGCGAGAACCGCCGCGCCGCGGCGCAGACCCTGCTGACCCGATTGCACCAGATCTACGAGGACCGGCTCTACGTCGAGCTGCAGCGCCATCCCGGCGAGAACGGCCTGCCCCCCGAGGAGCGCATCGCCGAGCAGGGCCATGTGGAGATGGCCTACGAGATGGGCCTGCCGCTGGTCGCCACCAACGATGTCTATTTCCCCAAGGCCGAGATGTACGAGGCGCATGACGCGCTGATCTGCATCAGCGAAGGCGCCTATGTCGACCAGCAGGAACCGCGCCGCCGGCTGACCGCGCAGCACTACCTCAAGAGCCCGCAGGAGATGGCGACGCTCTTTGCCGACCTGCCCGAGGCGCTCGAGAACACCGTCGAGATCGCCCGGCGCTGCGCCTTCATGGCCTATCGCCGCGATCCGATCCTGCCGAAGTTCGCCGACGACGAGGTTGAGGAACTGCGGCGTCAGGCCAACGAGGGGCTTCAGGCACGGCTCGCGGTGATCCCGCACGCGGTCTCGGTCGAGGAGTACCAGAAGCGGCTCGACTTCGAGCTTGGCATCATCGAGGGCATGGGCTTTCCCGGCTACTTCCTGATCGTTGCCGACTTCATCAAGTGGTCCAAGGACAACGACATCCCCATCGGTCCGGGCCGGGGCTCGGGCGCGGGCAGCCTCGTCGCCTATGCGCTGACCATCACCGACCTCGACCCTTTGCGCTACTCGCTGCTGTTCGAGCGCTTCCTCAACCCCGAGCGTGTGTCGATGCCCGACTTCGACATCGACTTCTGCATGGACCGGCGCGAAGAGACGATCCGCTACGTGCAGGAGAAGTACGGACGCGACAAGGTCGGCCAGATCATCACCTTCGGCGCGTTGCTCTCGAAGGCCGCCGTGCGCGACGTGGGCCGGGTGCTGCAGATGCCCTACGGCCAGGTCGACCGGCTGTCGAAGATGATCCCCGTGGAGGGGGTCAAGCCCGTCTCCATCGAGAAGGCGCTGCAGGACGAGCCGCGGCTGCGCGAGGAGGCGCGCAACGAGGAGGTAGTGGACCGGCTGCTGACCTACGGCCAGCAGGTCGAGGGGCTGCTCAGGAACGCCTCGACCCACGCCGCGGGCGTGGTGATCGGCGACCGGCCGCTCGACCAGCTGGTGCCGCTCTACCAGGACCCGCGCTCGGATATGCCCGCCACCCAGTTCAACATGAAGTGGGTCGAGCAGGCGGGGCTGGTGAAATTCGACTTCCTCGGCCTGAAGACGCTGACCGTCATCCAGAACGCGGTGAACCTGATCCTGAAGTCGGGCCGCCCGATCCATGTCGCCGCCGATGGCACCGAGCTCTACGCCCCTCCCGAGGGCGCCGAGAACCAGATGAACCTCATCCCGCTGGATGACGAAAAGACCTACGAGCTCTATTCCGCCGCCAAGACGGTGGCGGTGTTCCAGGTGGAAAGCTCGGGCATGATGGATGCCCTGAAGCGGATGAAACCGACCTGCATCGAGGACATCGTGGCGCTGGTGGCGCTCTATCGTCCCGGCCCGATGGAGAACATCCCGGTCTATTGCGAGGTCAAGAACGGCCTGCGCGAGATCACCTCGGTGCACCCGCTGATCGATCATATCCTCGAAGAGACGCAGGGCATCATCGTCTACCAGGAACAGGTGATGCAGATCGCGCAGGAGATGGCGGGCTACTCGCTCGGCGGCGCCGACCTGCTGCGCCGCGCCATGGGCAAGAAGATCAAGGAGGCGATGGACGCCGAGCGTCCGAAGTTCGAGAAGGGCGCGGCCGAGAACGGCGTCGACAAGAAGAAGGCCTCGGAGGTCTTCGACCTTCTGGAGAAATTCGCCAACTACGGCTTCAACAAGTCGCACGCGGCGGCCTATGCGGTGGTGTCCTACCAGACCGCCTGGCTGAAGGCGAACCACCCGGTGGAGTTCATGGCTGGTGTCATGAACTGCGATATCCACCTGACGGACAAGCTCGCGGTCTATTTCGACGAGATGAAGAACGGGCTGAAGCTGCCCTACGTGCCGCCCTGCATCAACCGCTCGCAGGCGAGCTTTGACGTGGTCAATGGCGAGCTGGTCTACGCTCTGGGGGCATTGAAGAACGTCGGACTGGATGCCATGCGGCTGGTGGTCGAGGGACGGGGCGACACGCCCTTCACCACGCTCTTCGACGTGGCCCGCCGGGTCGATCTCAAGCGCGTCGGCAAGCGCCCGATGGAGATGATGGCCCGCGCGGGTGTCTTCGACCAGCTCGACAAGAACCGCCGCCGGGTGTTCGACAGCCTCGACGCGCTGGTCGCCTATTCCGCCGCGATCCACGAGCAGAAGGCCTCGGCGCAGGTCTCGCTCTTCGGCGAGGCCGGGGACGATCTGCCTGAGCCGCGGCTTTCGCCTGTGCCCGACTGGCTGCCCGCCGAGCGGCTGTCGGAAGAGTTCAAGGCGATCGGCTTCTACCTCTCGGGCCACCCGCTCGACGACTACATGCCGGCGCTGAAGCGGCGCGACGTGATGACGCTTGAAGAGGCGACGAACAAGGCGCGGGGCGGTCCGTGCATCGCGAAACTCGCGGGCGTCGTCGCCGGGCGGCAGGAGCGCAAGTCGGCCAAGGGCAACCGTTTCGCCTTTGCCCAGCTTTCCGATCCCACCGGCGCTTATGAGGTCACGCTCTTCTCCGAGACGCTGGAGAAAAGCCGCGAGTTCCTCGAGACCGGCTCGAAGGTGGTGATCACCGTCGAGGCCACCATGGAGAGCGACCAGCTCAAGCTGCTGGCACGCTCGGTGGGGCCGGTCGAGCAGGTGGTCGCGGGCGCGGGCGCCACGGGGCTGAAGATCTGGATCGAGGGGGCGAGCGCGATCAACCAGATCGCCTCGGTGCTGTCGCGTGCCGCCGAGCAGATGCCCAAGGCCGGGCGCGGCCCGGTGCGGCTCTGCCTTGCCGACCACGGGCTGCCGGGCGAGGTCGAGATGGACCTGCAGCAGGACTTCCCGGTGACGCCGGAGATCAAGGGCGCGGTGAAATCGCTGGGCGGGGTGCTGGCGGTCGAGGACTTCTGAGCGGTCCGCCGCCGGTTTTCCAAGCCTCGACAAGGGCTTGTGGATCCGTGCTCGAAAAAGGGTTACACGAAGGTTGAACATTCTGGCCCGCGCGCTGGTTCGCGCAGGCCACCACTGCCGACGGTCCCTTTTCTGGAGAGCCCTCGTGGCACCCACCGCCCCGCCCCTCCGCGCTTTGGCGCAGATCCTCCCGGCCCTGGTCGCGACGCTGGCCCTGGCCGCCTGCGAAACACCGGGCGAAGTGCCGCGGCTGTCGGAGGTCGAGCTGGATGAGAGCGCCGGTCAGAGCGCCGCCCTGCCCTCCGAGGCCGAGCTCTCGGATGAGGGAGGATTGCGCGCCGCCCCCGAGACCCCCGTGCCGCGAACAGCGCCGCCGCAGGGCGGGCTGCTGGGCTGGCTCGGAGGGCAGGCCGCGGCGGCCAAAGGCACGGGTCCTGACGCGCGGCAGGTCCCCTTCGGCACCGCCCTGCCCCATGGCGAGATCGCCCGGGTCTGCGGCGTTCCCGAGAGGCGGCTGGGCGTGCCGGTGGCGCAATATCCCGAGACCCGGCGCGGCTACGTTCTCTATGACAGCCGCCCCGGCACGACAGCGCCGCGCGCGCTCTACATCACCGGCTTCGACGATGGCTGCGCCCGGCAGGTGACCGGGGCTCTGGCGCTCTTCGGCGATCCCGAGCTGCATGAGCAGCTGCGCTACGGGCTGGCGGGGGGCAGCCTGCCGAAGGGGCCGGTGGACGGGGCCTACGAGACGGTGAAGGCCGAGGTTTGCGGCGTCGCTCCGGGCCGTCCCTGCGGCCGGGCGATGCGGAGGCTTGCGCGGGACACCGCCTTTGTCAGCGTCTACCCGGCCTTCGGCAGCGCATCCTACGTGAACCTGCTGCTGCACGACGGGCAGGTCGTCGCGCTCGAGCAGCACTGACGCGCGGCGAAACTCTCAGTAATGCGGCGGGCGCTCGTCGCCGAGGACCACCCCGCCGCCGCCGTCGCTCTCGCGCGCGGCCTCGCGCTCCATCAGCAACTGAACGCGGTACTGGAGCAGGGCGATGTCCTTGTCCTGCCGGGCAACGGTCTCGGACAGATCGTCCACCGCGCGCTGCAGATGCGCGATGCGTTCCTGCAGGTCTTCTAGCTGCTGCGGCATGCGGGGCTCCTTCCCTCGCGGCGAGGGGTTGGGGGACGTCTGCCCCGCAGATAGGCGGCGCGGCGCGGCTTGTCCATGGGGCCGAGGTCGGGACTCTGCCCCCCCCGCCCCGACGCTGCCTGCGTGTCCCCCGGGACAAATCCCCGTTGACGCGAGGTCACGCCGCGCGGCGGCAAGCGCCGGTTTCCAGCGCGGGCCAGAGACTTTGCGCCGCGGAGCGCATGCCGAGGAGCGTGAGCTCCGACGCGGAGGGGCGCAGGGCGAAAGATGGTCGTGCCGGTTTCGGGGATCGCCTTGCCGGTCAGTTCCGCCATTACCGCGAGCGCGGTGACTTTGGCGGTCTTGTTCTGATCCGCCGCCATGCCGAGGGTCGCCCAGCATCTCAGGGGCTCGACCGGGCGCATGTTCTCCTTGTGCGCCAGCGCGACGTCCTTGCAAAACCCCTCTGGCGCGCCCGTCCCGCCTACACCCCCCGGAGACAATCGCTGGGCCGCGGCCCAATATGCCTCCGATGCCAAGGCCTTTGCTTGCTCCTTGGTGGTCAAGCGGCTATGGGATGCGCGCAATCTGGACAGCCGGAGCGAGGCCATGGCCAAGGAAAAGAAAGCCCCCCGCCCCCGGGCACAAACGCCCAAGGGGTTCCGCGACTATTTCGGCACAGAAGTGACCGAGCGTGCGCATATGCTGCATACCATCGCCGGGGTCTACCATCGCTACGGCTTCGAGGCGCTGGAAAGCTCCGCCGTGGAGACCGTCGAGGCGCTTGGCAAGTTCCTTCCGGACGTGGACCGTCCGAACGAAGGTGTCTTTGCTTGGGAAGACGATGACTACGGCTGGGTGGCGCTGCGCTACGACCTGACCGCGCCGCTGGCGCGGGTCTATGCCCAGCACCGCAACGACCTGCCGACCCCCTATCGGCGCTACGCCATGGGGCCGGTCTGGCGCAACGAAAAGCCCGGCCCGGGCCGCTTCCGCCAGTTCTACCAGTGCGATGCGGATACCGTGGGCGCGCCCTCGGTGGCCGCCGATGCCGAGATCTGCGCGATGCTCTCGGACACGCTGGAAGAGGTCGGCATCCCGCGCGGCGACTACCTTGTGCGGGTCAACAACCGCAAGGTGCTGAACGGCGTGCTCGAGACCATGGGCCTGTCCGATGATGCCCAGCAACAGGCGGTTCTGCGCACCATCGACAAGTTCGACAAGGTCGGCGAGAACGGCGTGCGCGAGCTCTTGGGCAAGGGGCGTCTCGACGCCTCGGGCGCCTATATCGACGGCGTGGGCCTTTCCGACGATCAGGCGGCGCCGGTGCTGGCCTTCCTGACCTCGAAAGGGGCCGATGCAAGCGCGACGCTGGCCAACCTGCGCGCCGCCATCGGCGGCTCGGCAGTGGGTGCCGAGGGCGTGGACGAGCTTGAACAGATCGCCACCCTGCTCGACGCGGGCGGATATGGCTCCAGCCGCATCGAGATCGACCCTTCGGTGGTGCGCGGCCTCGGCTATTACACCGGCCCGGTGTTCGAGGCAGAGCTGACCTTCGAGATCCTCGACGAGAAAGGCCGCAAGCGGCAGTTCGGCTCGGTCTCGGGTGGCGGGCGCTACGACGATCTGGTCAAGCGCTTCACCGGCCAGTCGGTGCCCGCGACCGGCGTGTCGATCGGTGTCGACCGGCTGCTCGCCGCGCTGCGCGCCAAGGGCCGCATCGGCGGCGCGGCGCAGGGCCCGGTCGTGGTGACGGTCATGGATAAGGCGCGCATGGCCGACTATCAGGCGATGGTCGCCGAGCTGCGCAACGCCGGCATCCGCGCCGAGGTCTACCTCGGCAACCCGAAGAACTTCGGCAACCAGCTCAAGTACGCCGACAAGCGCGAGTCTCCCGTGGCCGTCATCGAGGGCGGTGACGAGAAAGAGCGCGGCGTGGTGCAGATCAAGGATCTCATCCTCGGCGCCAAACTGGCGCAGAACGCCAGCCTTGAAGAGTGGAAGGAGCGCCCCTCGCAATACGAGGTGCCACGCGACCAGCTGGTCGCCAAGGTGCGCGAGATCCTGAGCCAATGGGCGTGAGTTTCGCTGCCGAGAAGGCCGAGGCGGAACGGCTGAGGGCGGTCTTTGCCGAGGCCGGGGCGCAGCCGCTCGACTGCGCGATCATGCAGTCGGCGGAAACGCTGCTGGATTTGTATGGCGAGGACATCCGTGCCCGCGCCTATGTCACCCACGACCCGTCGCGCGGCGAGATGATGCTGCGTCCCGATTTCACCGTGCCGGTGGTCGAGATGCATATGTCCGACGGCGCCGAGCCCGCCCGCTACACTTATGCCGGTGAGGTCTTCCGCCGCCAGGAAGAGCACCCCGAGCGCCCCTCGGAATACTACCAGGTGGGCTACGAGGTGTTCGACCGGGGCGACCAGGCGCAGCTCGACGCCGAGGTCTTCGGCCTCTTTGCCGAGGTGCTGAAGCCGGTGAACCTGCGCCCGGTGACCGGCGATATCGGCATCCTGACCGCCGCCGTCGCGGGACTGCAGACCTCGCAGGAGCGCCGCGACGCGCTCTTGCGGCACATCTGGCGCCCGCGCCGCTTCCGCGCCCTGCTCGACCGCTTCTCTGGCAAGACGCCGGTGCCCGCCCCGCGCGCCGCCATGCTGGCACAGGACGACCCGATGGCCAAGGCCGGGCGGGTGATCGGCCTGCGCTCCGAGCGCGAGATCGAGGCACGCATCGCCGCGCTGCGCGCCGATGCCGCCGAGCCGCCACTGTCCCGCGCCCAGGTCGACATGATCGACGCCGTCCTTGCGGTGCGCGAGACCTGTTCGTTTGCGCTCGAGCACCTGCGCGACATCGCCGTGGATATGCCCGCCCTGCTGCCCGCGCTCGAGACCTTCGAGCGCCGCTGCGAGGCACTCGCGGCGCGCGGCGTCGACGTGGCGGAACTGGACTTCGAAGCCAGCTACGGCCGCAGCTCGATGGAATATTACGACGGCTTCGCCTTCGGCTTCGTCTGCGAGAGCCGCCCGGACCTTCCCCCCATCGCCACCGGCGGGCGCTACGATGCGCTGACCCGGCGGCTCGGCGGCGGGCAGGAGATTCCGGCGGTGGGCGGCGTGATCCGACCGGGCATCCTTCTGGAGGTGGCGAAATGACCATCAAGCTCGGTGTGCCCTCCAAGGGCCGTCTGATGGAGAAGACCTTCGACTGGTTCGGCGCGCGCGGCGTCACGCTCTCTCGCACCGGATCGGACCGTGAATATGCGGGCGCGGTCGAGGGCGTGGACGGCGTGTCGCTGGTGCTGCTGTCGGCGGGGGAAATCCCGCGCGAGCTGGCGTCGGGGCGCATCCATCTCGGCGTCACCGGCACCGACCTCATCCGCGAGAAGCTGGTGCAATGGGACCAGAAGGTCGAGCCGCTGGCCGAGCTGGGCTTTGGGCAGGCGGACCTCATCGTCGCCGTGCCCGCCGCCTGGGTCGACGTGGACACGCTCGACGATCTCGACGGGGCCGCCGCCGCCTTCCGCGCGCGCCACGGCTTCCGCATGCGCATCGCGACCAAATATCACCGGCTGGTGCGCGACTACCTGCGCATGGGCGGTGTGGCCGACTACCAGCTCGTGGACAGCCAGGGCGCGACCGAAGGCACGGTGAAGAACCTCACCGCCGAGGCCATCGCCGACATCACCTCGACCGGCGAGACGCTGCGCGCCAACCACCTCAAGGTGCTGGCCGAGGAGCCGGTGCTGCGCAGCCAGGCGACGCTCTTCCGCTCGCGGGCGGCAAAGATGAACGATGCCGACCGCGAGGCGCTTCGGGTGCTCTGCGAGATGCTGCACGTCTGATCAAGAAAAGGCCCCCGCCAGTGCGGGGGCCTTTTCTCTTCGAAGGGAGGTGCAACGCCCTTGGGACGTAGCCACCCCGCTCACGCTTCCAGCTTGTCCTGCGTGCGGGTCTCGAAATCCGAGGCATCGTGGCGCTCGTGCAGCTGCTCTTCGAGCGGGCCGCTGGCCTTGTTGACCATGCGCCCACGCTTCACCGCCGGGCGCGCGTCGATCTCCTTGGCCCACCGCTGGACGTTCTCGTAGCTTGCCACGTCGAGGAACTCGGCGGCCTCGTAGGCACGGCCAAGCGCGAGGTTGCCGTACCAGCACCAGATCGCGATGTCGGCGATGGTGTAGTCGTCGCCGGTCATGAACCTGCGGTCCGCGAGGTTGCGGTCCAGCACGTCGAGCTGGCGCTTTGCTTCCATGGCGAAGCGGTTGATCGGATATTCCATCTTCTCGGGCGCATAGGCGTAGAAATGCCCGAAGCCGCCGCCGAGATAGGGCGCACTGCCCATCTGCCAGAACAGCCAGCTCAGCATCTCGGCCCGGTCCTCGGGCTTGCCGAGGAAGGCGCCGAACTTCTCGGCGAGGTGCAGCAGGATGGCGCCGGATTCGAAGATGCGCACGGGGGTGTCGCCCGAGCGGTCCATCAGCGCCGGGATCTTCGAGTTGGGGTTCACCTCGACGAAGCCCGAGCCGAACTGGTCGCCGTCGCCGATCTTGATCAGCCAGGCGTCGTATTCGGCGTCATGGCCGGCGGCGAGCAGCTCCTCGAACATCACCCCGACCTTCTGGCCGTTGGGCGTGGCGAGGCTGTAGAGTTGGAACGGGTGCTTGCCGACCGGCAGCTCCTTGTCATGGGTGGCCCCGGCGATGGGGCGGTTGATCGAGGCGAACTGGCCGCCGCTCTCGGCGTCCCATGTCCAGACCTTGGGGGGGGTGTATTCGGCAGTCATGAGAGGGCTCCATTGTCTGATTGCGCCGAACGGTAGCGGTTTGCGTCCGAAAGGCCAGAGCCAGCCCTGTGCGTGGCGGCACATGTGGGTGTGAGGCGGTGGGGTGCGAGGCGGTCGCCATGCGACCCCCGGCGGCGGGTCTGGTTCTGCCGCGGCGGGGGATTGCGGAGTTTGCCCGCGCCCGCACCAGGCGCGTTTTCCCGCGGGATATTCCCCCCACAAGAAAGCACATGCGGCGCGCTTTTCCTTGGCCGGCGCGCGCCTATCTTGGGGGGATGTCCGCCTTGCCCGCTTCCCTCGACCAATGGTTCTCCGCGCGTGGCTGGAGCCTGCACCCGCACCAGCGCGCGATGCTGGCGCGCGCCGGCGCTCCGGCGCTGCTGCTCATCGCGCCCACCGGCGGCGGCAAAACGCTGGCCGGCTTCCTGCCGACGCTGGCCGAGCTGACCGAGGCGCCGAGGGCCGGGCTCCATACGCTCTACGTCTCGCCGCTGAAGGCCCTGGCAGCCGACATCCGGCGCAACCTGCTCATCCCCATCGAGGAGGCCGGCCTGCCGATCCGCGTCGAGGACCGCACCGGCGACACCTCGTCCTCGCGCAAGCGGCGGCAGCGGGCCGACCCGCCGCATATCCTGCTGACCACGCCCGAGAGCCTTGCGCTGCTGACCTCCTACGAGGATGCGCCGCGCATCTTCGCGGGGCTGCAAAGGGTGGTGGTCGACGAGATCCACGCCCTCGCCGAGAGCAAGCGCGGGGATCAGCTGATGCTGGCGCTGGCGCGGCTGCAGACGCTTTGCCCGGGGCTGCGGCGGGTCGGGCTCTCGGCGACGGTCGAGGATCCGCAGGCCATCGCCCGGCTGCTGGCCCGGCACCCGGACCCCTGCGAGATCCTCGAGGCCGACCCGGGGCCGGAGCCGGATATCTCGATGCTCGAGACCGAGGCCGCCCCGCCCTGGTCCGGCGGCGGCGCGGCCTATGCGATCCCGGCGGTGCTGGAGCAGGTGAAGCGGCACCGCACCACGCTGATCTTCCACAACACCCGGGCGCAGGCCGAGATCTTCTTTCACAAGCTCTGGCTGGCCAATGAGGACGCGCTGCCGATCGGCATCCACCACGGCTCGCTCGACCGCGGCCAGCGCGAGAAGGTCGAGGCCGCCATGGTGCGCGGTGATCTGCGCGCCATCGTCTGCACCGGCTCGCTCGATCTTGGCATCGACTGGGGCGATGTCGACCTGGTGATCCAGATCGGCGCGCCGAAGAACGTGAAACGCCTCGTGCAGCGCATCGGCCGGGCCAACCACCGATATAATGCGCCCTCCAAGGCGCTGCTTGTGCCCGCCAACCGCTTCGAGGTGGTGGAATGCCTCGCGGCGCTCGAGGCGGTTCGGGCGCGCGATCTTGATGGCGAGAGCCGGGGCCCCGGCCCGCGCGACGTGCTCTGCCAGCACATCCTCATCGCCGCGTGCGCCGGGCCGTTCGAGGCAGAGGCGCTTTACGCCGAGATGATCACGGCGGGGGCCTATGCCGGGCTGAGCCGGGCCGAGTTCGACGATTGCCTGCAGTTCTGCGCCACCGGCGGTTACGCGCTGCGGGCCTATGACCAGTGGCAGCGGCTGAAGCAGCGCGAGGACGGGCTCTGGCAGCTGCGCGATCCGCGTTCGGCGGCGCGCATCCGGCAGAACATCGGCACCATCCAGGACACCGATACGCTCAAGGTGCGCTACCGCGGGCGCGGCGGCGCGCCCTTGGGAGAGATCGAGGAGGGCTTTGCCGCACAGCTGACCCGTGGCGACACCTTCCTCATTGGCGGGCAGATCGTGCGCTACGAGGGGCTGCGCGAGATGGTGGTGCAGGTCAGCCGCGACGCCCACAGCAAGCCGAAGATCGCCACCTTCATGGGCACCAAGTTCGCCACCTCCACCCAGCTTTCCGAGCGCATCCTGCGGATGTTCCAGCAGGAGGACTGGCCGGGCCTGCCGGAGCACACCGCCGACTGGCTGCGCCTGCAGCGCGAGGTCTCGCGCCTGCCGCAGCCCGGGCGGCTGCTGATCGAGAGCTTTGCGCATGACGGGCGCGAGCAGCTGGTGGTCTACGGCTTTGCCGGGCGCAACGCGATGCAGACCCTGGGCCTTCTGCTGACCAAGCGGATGGAGGAGGAAGGGCTGGCGCCCATGGGGTTCGTCGCCACCGATTACGCGGTGCTGATCTGGGGGCTCGATGCGGTGATCGACCCGGGCCCGCTTTTCGATCTCGCGGCGCTGGAGGCGGGGCTTGAGGGCTGGCTGGCGGGCAACGCGGTGATGAAGCGGACCTTCCGGGCGTCGGCCACCATCGCCGGGCTCATCGAGCGCAACATCGGCGGCCAGCGGAAGACCGGGAAGCAGGCGACCATGTCCTCGGACATCCTTTACGATACGCTGGTGAAATACGACCCCGGGCACCTGCTGCTGCAAATCACCCGCGAAGAGGCCATGCGCGGGCTGGTGGATTTCGCCCGCATCCGCGAGATGTGCCAGCGGGTCGAGGGGCGGATCGATCTTGTCCGGCTCGAGCGGCTCTCGCCGCTCTCGGCGCCGCTCTTCCTCGAGCCGGGCCGGGTGCCGATCCGCGGCAGCGCCGAGGCGCGGCTGCTGGAAGAGCAAGTCGGGGCGCTCCTTCGCGAAGCGGGGCTGGCGCAGATCGGCGCATGACGGACCATGCCGCGGACCGCGTTTGGCGGGCAGAGCAGCACAGAGCGGGCTTGGCCCCCGGCCGCAGCGCGGCCTCCCCCGGGGTATTTGGGCCTAGAAGCAGGGCGCGGGCTCTGGCATTGCAGCCCGCATGACACGCGTGAAGATCGATTTTTGCGGGGCGGCGCTGGAGGCGCTCGGATCCGGGGCGCTGTTCTGGCCTGCCGAGCGGCTGCTGGTGGTCTCGGACCTGCACCTTGGCAAGTCGGCCCGGCTCGCGGCGCAGGGCGGCGCGCTGCTGCCGCCTTACGAGGGGCGCGAGACGCTGATGCGGCTGGAGCGCGACCTCGAGGCCACCGGCGCGCGGCGCGTGGTCTGCCTCGGCGACAGTTTCGACGCGGCGGGGATCGACCTCCTGCTCCCCGAGGAGGAGCGGCTGTGGATCGCCCGGCTGCAGGCCGGGCGCGACTGGATGTGGATCGAGGGCAACCACGACCCGGGTCCGGTGTCGCTCGGCGGTGCGCATCTGGCCGAGCTCGATCTGGGCGGGCTGGTGCTGCGGCATATCGCCGAGCCGGACGCGCGCGGCGAGATCTCGGGGCATTACCACCCCAAGGCGCGGCTGGTGCTGCGCGGCGGGCGGGTGGTCTCGCGGGCCTGTTTTCTGGTGGACGGGGCGCGGCTGCTGATGCCCGCCTATGGCGCCTATACCGGCGGGCTGCGCACCGACAGCGCGGTGCTGGCCGGGCTGATGGAGCCGGGAGCGCGGGCAATCCTCACCGGCGAGGTGCCGCTGGCGATCCCGATGCCGCGCTGAGGGTGCCGGGCGGGGTGCCGCCCGGCGTTATCATGCTCAGGCCGTCAGCCCCTCGGGCTCGGCAAGGCCATTGGCGCGGCAGCACGCCGTCACCGTGTTGGCCAGCAGGCAGGCGATGGTCATCGGGCCGACGCCGCCCGGCACGGGGGTGATCGCCCCCGCGACCTCGGCAGCCGAGGCAAACTCGACATCGCCAACCAGCCGGTGCTTGCCCTCGCCCTTTTCCGGCGCGGGGATGCGGTTGATGCCCACGTCGATCACCGTGGCGCCCGGCTTCACCCAATCGCCGGGGATCATCTCGGCGCGGCCCACGGCGGCGACGAGAATGTCGGCGCGGCGGCAGACCTCGGCCAGATCCTTGGTGCGCGAATGCGCGATGGTCACCGTGCAGCTGTCGCCGAGCAGCAGCTGTGCCATCGGCTTGCCGACGATGTTCGAGCGGCCCACCACCACGGCATTCAGCCCCGACAGCGCGCCGAGGTGGTCGCGCAGCATCATCAGGCATCCGAGCGGCGTGCAGGGCACCATGCTCTTCTGCCCGGTGCCCAGAAGCCCGACGTTGGAGATGTGGAAGCCGTCGACGTCCTTGGCCGGGTCGATGGAATTGATCACCAGGTCGGAATTCAGGTGCCCCGGCAGCGGCAGCTGCACGAGGATGCCATGCACGGCGGGGTCGTTGTTGAGCCGGTCGATCAGCGCCAGCAGGTCCGCTTCGGAGGTCTCGGCGGGCAGCTTGTGCTCGAAGCTGTTCATCCCCGCCTCGAGCGTCTGCTTGCCCTTGTTGCGGACGTAGACTTCCGAGGCCGGGTCCTCGCCCACCAGCACCACGGCGAGACCCGGGGTGATGCCGTGCTCGTCCTTCAGTCGGGTCACATGGGCGGCGACCTGCGTCCGCACCTTTTCGGCAAAGGCCTTGCCGTCGATGATCGTTGCGCTCATGCGCCTCACTCCTGTCCCAGTACCGTTTCTTCGCGGCGGATCGACCAGTCCACCAACGCACGCCAGAGCGTCTCGCTCAGCTCGGGGTCGATCCCCTCGGCCTCGGCATTGCGCCGGGCGTTGGCGATGACCTCGTCGACGCGGGCCTCGATCCGGGCGGGCAGACCCGCGCCGGTCTTGATCTCGGCGGCACGGTCGATGAGGCTCTGGCGGTGCGCCAGCAGCGCCGTCAGCGCCTTGTCGGTGGCATCGATCTCGGCGCGCAGCGCCGTCATGTCGCCAAGGGTTGCGGGATCGCGCATGGGTGTCTCCTTGCAGGCTGACCGTGGACCGCTGCGCCCCCTATGCCGCGATGCGGCGCGATGATCAACGCACCAGTGCGGCAAAGCCCAGTACAAAGACGACACTCGGCGCGCGGATCGGAAACCGCGGGCACCTTCCGGAGACGGCGCCCGCGCTCGCGGCGGGGAAGCCGGCCTCAGAACAGCCCCTCGACCTCTCCGGCGTCGTTGAGACGGATGGTCTCGGCCGCGGGGACCCGCGGCAGTCCGGGCATGGTCATGATGTCGCCGCAGATCGCCACGACGAACCCTGCCCCGGCCGAGAGCCGCACCTCGCGCACCGGCACCATGTGGCCCGTCGGGGCGCCGAGCTTCTTGGGGTCGGTCGAGAAGGAATACTGGGTCTTGGCCATGCAGACCGGCAAGCTGCCGAAGCCCTGCTCTTCCCATTCGGCAAGCTGCGCGAGGATGCGCGGATCGGCGGTCACCTCCTCGGCGTGGTAGATGCGCTTGGCGACGGTCTCGATCTTTTCCCAGAGCGGCATCTCGTCGGGGTAGATCGGTGCGAATTGCGCGGCATCTCCGTCAGCAATATGCGCGACGCGCTCGGCGAGCTTGGTGATGCCCTTCGAGCCCTCGGCCCAGTGGCGGCAGAGATGCGCCTCGGCGCCGCGCGCCTCGGCATAGGCCTTGACCGCGGCCACCTCGGCCTCGCTGTCGCCGGCGAAATGGTTGATCGCCACCACCACCGGTACGCCGAACTGGCGCAGGTTCTCGATGTGGCGGCCAAGGTTGGCGCAGCCCTTCTTCACCGCGGCCACATCCTCGGCGCCAAGGTCGGCCCGGGCGACCCCACCCTTCATCTTCAGCGCCCGCACCGTCGCCACCAGCACCACGCAATCGGGGTGCAGCCCCGCCTTGCGGCACTTGATGTCAAAGAACTTCTCGGCCCCGAGATCCGCCCCGAAACCCGCCTCGGTCACCACGTAATCGGCAAGGCTCAGCGCGGTCTTTGTGGCCATGACCGAGTTGCAGCCATGGGCGATATTGGCAAACGGCCCGCCGTGCACGAAGGCCGGGGTGTGCTCGAGCGTCTGCACGAGGTTCGGCTGCAGCGCATCCTTGAGCAGAACGGTCATCGCGCCGTCGGCCTTGAGGTCGCGCGCGTGCACCGGGGTCTTGTCGCGGCGATAGGCGACGATCATGTCGCCGAGCCGCTGCTGCAGGTCGGTCAGATCGTCGGCGAGGCAGAGGCAGGCCATAACCTCGGAGGCAACGGTGATGTCGAAACCGCCCTGCCGCGGGAAGCCGTTCGGCACGCCGCCGAGCCCTGTCACCACGTCGCGCAGAGCGCGGTCGTTAACGTCGAGCACCCGCCGCCAGACGATGCGCCTCAGGTCGATGTCGAGCGCGTTGCCCCAGTGGATATGGTTGTCGATCATCGCCGACAGCAGGTTGTGCGCCGCGGTGATCGCGTGGAAGTCGCCGGTGAAATGAAGGTTCATCTCCTCCATCGGCACCACCTGCGCGTGCCCGCCGCCCGCCGCCCCGCCCTTCATCCCGAAGTTCGGCCCGAGCGAGGCCTCGCGGATGCAGATCGCCGCCTTCTTGCCGATCGCCGCCAGCCCGTCGCCAAGGCCGACGGTGGTGGTGGTCTTGCCCTCGCCCGCCGGGGTCGGGTTGATCGCGGTGACGAGGATCAGCCGGCCCTGCTTGCGGCCCTTGAGCCCGGCGATGAAACTCGCGGAGACTTTCGCCTTGTCATGGCCGTAAGGGATGAGGTCCGTACCGGTGATGCCGAGTTTCTCGCCGATCTCCTGGATCGGGCGCTTTTCGGCGGCGCGGGCGATTTCGATGTCGGTGGTCATCTTGCTGCTCATGGGCGGGGGCCTCCTTCCCGTCTGGTCGTCTGCCGCCCTCCATAGCCGCTCGCCGCGCGCCGGTCACGCGCGAAGCGCTCAGCCCTTGCGGACGGCCTTGAGGTGTGCCCAGACACGCTGGTCGGGGATGTGCAGCCGCATCTCGTCGCCAAGCGCCAGCCGTCCCGGGCGCTCGACCCAGGCGGTGACGCCGCGCCTGCCCTTGGCCGCGGCCTTGAAGGCCTTGCCGTGGCCTTCGTGCTCTGCCTCGATCTCGCGGGCGGGCAGGTTGCAGGGGCGGTTCTGCATGTCGATGATCAGCGTCACCCCATCCGGCCCCTGCAGCCGCGACGAGGGCGGCAGGTGGCTGAAATCGGGAATCCCCTCGAGCACCAGCGTCGCCCCGGCGAGCTGCGGGTCAAGCTCGTCCAGCTTCACACGCTCGGCGATCTCGGCCAATTCCTCGGCGGACATCAGGCACATCTGGCGGACGTTGGCGATCTCGGTGCCGCGCTTGTGCTGCGAGGTCACCCGCGAGCAGGACGGCCGCGTGCGCCCGGCGTGGCGCTCGCCTTCCGGCCCGCCCCAGCCGATCTCCAGCGACTCGACCGCCCGCGAACGGATGTCGTCTCCCTCCGGCGGGACCTGCCCCAGCCAGGTGATGCGGGCGGAGAACTCGGTGGGGATGAGCGCGGGCATGAGAGGATCCTTGAACGACTGATACGGCGCTTAGTTGGGCCACAGATGCCCGGCGAGGTCGAGAGGAGATCCGCGCGGATCGCCTTTCAAAAGGCCGGATGCCAGCACTCGGCAAAAGAAAGACCCCGGGGCCGTTTCGGGCTCCGGGGTCTGCATCTTTTCAAGATCGAGGCGCTCAGGCCGAAGGCTCGGGCTCAAGGCCGCCCTCGTCGGCGGGCTTGGGCTTGGGCTTGGTCTTGGGGATCGCGGTCAGGCTCGGCGTATCGTCGGCGTCATCGTCGTCGCCGCCCGAGGCGTTCGGCGGCTCGCCCTTCATCACGCGCTTGATCTCGTCGCCGGTCAGCGTCTCGTATTCGAGCAGCCCCTGCGCCAGGCGCTCCCATTCCTCGTTGTTGTCGGTGAGGATCTGGTAGGCGCGCTCATAGGCGGTCTGGATAAAGGTACGGACCTCTTCCTCGATCAGCTCCTTGGTGTGCGCCGAGACCGACAGGCCCGCGGTGTTGCCCTGGTAGCCCTCATGCGCTTCGGAGTAGTCGATGTTGCCGATCTTGTCCGACATGCCCCACCGCAGAACCATCGCGCGCGCAAGCGCCGAGGCCTGCTGAATGTCGCCGGCCGGGCCGTTCGAAACATTGGGCTCGCCGTACTTGATGATCTCGGCCGCTTTGCCCGCCATGGTCATCGCGAGCTTTTCCTCGCATTCCGACTTGTGCCAGTTCAGACGGTCGATCTCGGGGAGCGAGACCACCATGCCGAGCGCACCACCGCGCGGGATGATCGTCGCCTTGTAGACCGGATCGCACTGCGGCAGCATCAGGCCCACGACGGCGTGACCGGCCTCGTGGTAGGCGGTCTTTTCCTTCTGCTCGGCGGTCAGGACCATCGATCGGCGCTCGGCGCCCATCATGACCTTGTCCTTGGCGTTCTCGAAATCTTCCATGGTCACGAAGCGGCGGCCGACGCGGGCGGCCATCAGCGCCGCCTCGTTCACGAGGTTCGCCAGATCCGCGCCCGAGAAACCGGGGGTGCCGCGCGCGATGATGCGCAGGTCGACATCCGGGCCGAGCGGGGTCTTGCGGGCGTGCACGCCGAGGATCTTCTCGCGGCCCTTGATGTCGGGGTTGCCGACCATGACCTGACGGTCGAAGCGGCCCGGACGCAGCAGCGCGGGGTCGAGAACGTCGCGGCGGTTGGTGGCGGCAATGATGATCACGCCCTCGTTCGCCTCGAAACCATCCATCTCGACCAGCAGCTGGTTGAGGGTCTGCTCGCGCTCGTCGTTGCCCCCGCCATAGCCCGAGCCACGGTTGCGGCCGACCGCATCGATCTCGTCGATGAAGACGATGCAGGGGGCGTTCTTCTTGGCCTGCTCGAACATGTCGCGCACGCGGGACGCACCGACACCGACGAACATCTCGACGAAGTCCGAGCCCGAGATGGTGAAGAAGGGCACGCCCGCCTCGCCCGCGATGGCGCGTGCCAGCAGCGTCTTACCGGTGCCCGGAGGGCCAACCAGCAGCGCACCCTTGGGGATCTTGCCGCCGAGGCGCGAGAACTTCTGCGGGTTGCGCAGGAATTCCACGATCTCCTCGAGCTCTTCCTTCGCCTCGTCGATGCCCGCCACGTCGTCGAAGGTGACGCGGCCGTGCTTTTCGGTCAGCAGCTTGGCCTTGGACTTGCCGAAGCCCATGGCCCCGCCCTTTCCGCCGCCCTGCATGCGGTTCATGAAGTAAATCCACACACCGATCAGCAGCAGGAAGGGAAGAAGGCTGAGCAGGAAGGCCTGGAAGCCGGATTGCTGCTGCGCCTCGGCCCGGACGGTGACACCCTTGTCGATCAGCGTGTCGGTGACCTGGGCATCCTCGGGCTTGACGGTGACGTAGTCCTGACCGTCATTGCCGCGATAGCGGATCTGCTCGCCGTCGATGGTGACGGAGCTGACGGATTGCGAATCCACCGCCTCCATGAAGTCCGAGTAGCTGATTTCCCGGCTCTGCAGCGTGCTTCCGCCTCCGGAGAAGAGGTTGAAGAGCGCCAGAATCAACAGGAAAAGAACGACCCAGAAGGCGATATTTCGTGCGTTGCCCAAGGACGGCCTCCTAAAATGACGTATCTCGCGGACCTCTCGGTTCCGCGATCTGTGCCTAACATAAGGGCTGTGCCCGCCGGTTCAATGCGATTTCACCCCGAAGCCGGGCCCGACCTCAGGAATACCGCGAAGTCAGAGGGCAAGCGCCCGAAGGGGCAGAGCTGGAAAACCGGGTCTTCTCCTGCAGGTTGCAGCGCGTCGCAGGCAACCAGCCGGTCGCCCTCGAAAATTGCCGGGGCGCTGCGCGCGGCATGGAAAGGAACCGGCGGCTCGGCCTTTCTGTCACGCTGCGCCCAGCCGTCCTCGCCGAGCGCGCGCAGGGTGAGCCCCGCAGGAACGGCGCGCGCAAGGCGCCAGCGCCCGTCCCAGAGCGCGCCCGGCTGAGCCGCGCACGACAGATCCTGCACCGCTGCGTACTCGCGGAAAAGGGCGATCTGTCCGCGTTCGATCCGCGCCTCGCAGCCGTGCAGCGTGCCCCCCCCGCCGCCGAGCAGCCGGTCGAGCAGCGCCTCCAGAGGCCCCTCGCGGGGCGGGTATTCCGCGCCGGACACGAACCGCAGCGCCGCCGACAAAAGCCGCAGCTGGGTGTCGCGCTCGATTGTCTGAAATGCGGTCTGATCGAAGATGAGGTCGCCGCAGCGCTGCGGAGGCACCTCGGCCGAGATCTCGCCCCAGACCTGCGCCGCCCGCGCCCGCAGCGCCTCGGAGGCGCGCGCCATGCGGGTGGCGGCCGCGGCGAGATCAGCGCCGGTCAGCGACCCCGCCGCCTCGAGACGGGCGACGAGCTTGCGGGCCCGCACCCGCTCATAGCCCTCGTCATCGTTGGATGGATCATCGACCCATTGGCCCTGCAGCACCCGCAGGTAATGGCGCAGCTCGGCCCGGCGCATGGTCAGGCAGGGTCGGACGACACGCATCGGTGCGCCCTCCCCGAGCTGCACCTCGCGCAGCGGCCGCATCGCCGACAGCCCCTCGACCCCGGCCCCGCGCGACAGGCGCATGACGAAGCTTTCCGCAACGTCATCGGCGGTATGGGCAAGCAGCACGTCGCGGGTTTCGCCCCGCCAGCCGTCGATGAGGGAAAGCCGGGCCCGGCGGGCGGCATCCATCAGGTTGCCTTGCCCGTCCCAGTGCCAGCGCAGGGTCTGGTGCTCCCAGCCGAGTTCGGCGCAGGTCTCGGCGACCATCTCCGCCTCGGCGGCGGCCTCGGGGCGCAGCCCGTGGTCAACCGTCACCACCCGCAGCCGCACGCCCCAGACATGGGTCCAATTGTGCGCCAGCGTCAGCATCGCCATGCTGTCGCCCCCGCCGGAGACGGCGAGGGCAATGCTCTCGGGGAAATCGGGGCCAAGCGCCGCGCCCATGGCCTCGGCGAAGCGCTGGTCGAGCGAGGCGCTCACCGGGATGCCGCCCGTCGGCCTCACTGGCAGCCGAGGCGACCCATCTCCTCCGCCGCCTTCGCCACCTCTTCGGTGCCCGGGTAGCGGGTTGCCACCTCGCCCAGCGTCACGCAGGCTTCGGTCGTGCTGCCCAGCTCGCCAAGCGCCGTGCCGAGCTGCCAGAGCGCCGCAGGGGCGACCTCGCTCTCGGGGTAGTTGGCATAGGCCCCAAGGAAGCGGCGCGCCGCCTCCCGGGTGTCGCCCGCCTTTTTCAGCGCCTGGCCCTCGGCCAGGAAGCTCGCCGCCTCTAGCGGAGAGCCCGGGTAGGTCTGGCGGAAGGCCGCAAACTTTTCCGCGGCGGATTGAAAGTCACCATTGGCGAGCGCCTCCTGCGCCCGCCGGAAGTCCGTCTCTTCGCCGACGGCAAGCTGCGCACCGCCCGCGAGGGGCGTTTCAGCGGTCTGCGCCGGGGTCGGCGCGGGCGCGGGCGTGCCGCCCGTTGCGGGTTGCTGCCCGCCGAGCGGCTTGGTCTGGCCGATGGCGCCGATGTCGCAACCGGGCTCCAGCTCGCAGATGCGGAACTCCAGATCGCCGATGCGGTTGGTGCCATCCGCCACGACGCTGTCGATGCGGTGGCCCAGTTCCTCGGTCTTGGCGGTCACCCGCGACAGCTCGGCCTCGATCGCGTTGACGCGGTCGAGCGTGCTGGCGGGCACGTTCATCGAGCCGATGCCGGTGGTGTTGAGCTCTTGCTTGAGCTTCAGAAGTTCACCGTTCAACAGCGCGAGGTCCTGGCGGAGGTCCGCCAGGGTCTCGGTTTGCTGGGCCTGCGCGCCGGACGCGATCAGGCCCAGGCACAGGGCGATGCCGGTCAGACGCATCCGCCCGGCCTCAGCTCGTCATGCCCATGGAGATCACCGTCACCGCGCGACGGTTCTTGGCGTAGCACGCTTCCTGCGAGCAGACCTCGATCGGGCGTTCCTTGCCATAGGAGATCTGGCGCAGGCGGCTCGAAGCGACGCCCTTGGAGATCAGGTATTCCATCACCGCGTTGGCGCGGCGTGCGCCGAGCGCGATGTTGTATTCGCGGGTGCCCTGCTCGTCGGCGTGTCCTTCGATCACCGCGAGGTAATCGGAGTTGGTCATCAGCCATTGCGCCTGCGCGTCCAGCGTCGCCTGCGCGTCGGCGGAAAGCGTCGACTGGTCGACGGCAAAGAGAACGCGGTCGCCGATCGCCTGGTTGAAATAGGCGGGCGAACGCGGGTCGCTGGCGGAGCCGTCGAGGTAGCCGCCGTTCACGCCGCTGCCATTGCCGTAGCCTGCGCCGCCGGCACCGGTGCCATCGCCCGCGCCGAAGCGGTCCGGGTTGGTACAGGCGGCAAGGCCAAGGCCAGCCACCAGCATCAGAACCTTCGGAAGATATGTCATTGGATCACTGTCCTGCTCGTGTGTTTGCCGCAACGCTAGCACAGCGTGAAAGCCTTGGGAACGTGGCGCATTGAAGCCGAGATAACCCTTTTGAGAGGATTGTTTCCAAGGCAACAGGGCCAAGGAGCCCCGCCCCTTGGCCCGGCGTGCCCGCCCGGCTGTGCGTTTATTGCAGCGGGCCCCAGCTCGGGTCCGACGCGCCGTCCGGCGTGCGCACCCGCTTGAGGTTCCGCCCCGAGACATCGACCGTGTAGAGCGAGCTCGCCCCGGTGGCGCCCTGCGTCTCGCGCGCAAACATCAGCACGCGGCCATTCGGCGCCCAGGTCGGGCCCTCGTCGAGGAAGGAGGCAGTCAGCAGCCGCTCCTCCGAGCCGTCGGTGCGCATCACCCCGATATGGAAGCGGCCCGCGTTCTGCTTGGTGAAGGCGATGAGATCGCCGCGCGGCGACCAGACCGGCGTGCCGTAGCGGCCCTGGCCAAAGCTGATCCGCGTCGGCTCGCCGCCGCCCACCGGCATGACGTAGAGCTGCTGGCTGCCCGAGCGGTCGCTCTCGAAGACGATCTTGCTGCCGTCGGGCGAGAAGCTGGCGCCGGTCTCGATCGAGGGCGCGGTGGTCAGCTGCCGGGTCTGGCCGGAGTTGATGTCCATCGCGTAGATGTCGGTGTTGGAGCCGCGGGTCATCGAGTAAAGCAGCTGCGAGCCGTCCGGCGAGAAGCGCGGCGCAAAGCTCATCACGCCATCGGTCGTCGGCAGCATGCGGCTCTGCACCGAGCCGACGTCGAGCACATGGATGCGCGGCTCGCCCGTCTCGTAGCTGGTATAAAGCACGCGGCTGCCGTTCGGCGAGAAGCGCGGCGCGATGACGATGGAATTGCTCGAGGTGAGGAACTGCACGTTGGCGCCGTCGTAATCCATGACCGCAAGCCGCTTGGCACGCTCGTCCTTGGGCCCGGTTTCCGAGACGTAGACCACGCGGCTGTCGAAATAGCCGCCCTCGCCGGTGATCCGCGAATAAACCTGGTCGGCGACCTTGTGGGCCAGCCGGCGCCAGCCGTCGGCGGTGGCCGAGAACTGCATCCCCTGCCCCAGCTCGGTGCCGGCAAAGACGTCCCAGACGCGGAACTTCGCGGTGAGCTTGCCCGCCCCGTCCGACGACACCGCGCCGGTGATCAGCGCCTGCGCATTGATCGCCTTCCAGTCCGAGAACTGGATCGGGCTCGAGAAGTTCGACACGCGCGAGATATGCGCGTCGCGCGGGATCTCGCGGAAAAGGCCAGTGCCGGTCAAATCGTCGGCGATCACCCGGCTGATCTGCTGCGCGTATTGCGCCGCGTCATCGCTTTCGGCGACGAAGTCGGGCACCGCATAGGGCAGCGGTTCGACCACGCCTTCGGTGATCTCGATGCGCAGCGGGCCATCCTGGGCCAGCGCCGGCGCGGCCAGCCCCGCCACTGCCAGCGCAGGTGCAAGGATGAGGGCCAGTAGTCTAGTCATGCTCGTGTTCTCCTTCCCGGTCGCGCCGACGCGCTTGTGTGCCGCAGGAATGACTGCCTCGGGGCCAACATAGCGCGGGGAGGTGCCCCGGACAAAGCGCCGCAACGCGCGGCCTGCGCAAATCCTTGCCTGAGGGGCGGTCACCGCAGCCTCATCTGCTCGGGGTTGAAGGTCATTTCGATGGTCTTCCACTGGTCGTACTTGTCCGCCGGAAGCGGGTAGCCGTCGGCCTGGCAGCGCAGGATCGCCCGGCGCGCGTTCTGGAAGGCGGTCTCTGCCGCCGAGGCATCGCCGCCGGACGAGCCGATCATCCGCAGCGAGGACGAGACGACCCGACCACCGGGCTCCATGTCCATGCTGACGGTGACCGTCACGTTGGCGGCCTGGCTGCCGACGTCGACCACCCAGCACTTCTGCACCGCAACGCGCAGCGACTCGCGCTCGCCCTGCGTGAGCGGCGGCCCCGCGGGCCCGCGTTCCTCGGCAGCACCGCCAGCAGCCAGCGCCTGCGCGATGGCATCGGCGACGGCATCCTCTGCGGGCTCCGGCGCGGCGGGCTCCGGCGTTTCGGTCTGCGCGGTCTCGGTCCTCGGTGTTTCAGCCGGTTTTTCGGCAGGAGTCTCCGCGGGTGTCGGCGCTTCCGGCTCGGGTTCCGGCTCGGGGCGCTGCGCGAGCTGGGTCGGACGGGTGAGCGGCCGGCGCGAGGCATCCGGCGCGAGGGTCGGCGCGGGCGGCGCGGGCTCCTCGGCGGCGGCGGGCTCCTCGGCCTCAGTGACGATCTCGGTCGCCACTTCCTCCGGCGCGGTCGCCTCCTGCTCTTCCTCGACCACCTCGGCGGCCTCCGACTCCGCCTCCGCGGCCTGCTGCACCTCCTCGGCGACAGTGGTGTCGGGCTCAGGCGGAGCCACAGGCTCTGGCGCCACGCGCGGCGCGGGGCGCGGCACCGGGCGCTCGGCGCGCTCGGGAGCGAGCACCGGCGGCGGGGCCGACGTTTCGGGGGTCGGCGGC